>CAOMFZ010000005.1 GCA_948482415.1 uncultured Mailhella sp. | reverse complement strand
TGTAGGGGGTTTGGGGGCTTTTTTACATATTGTTGGCATGGCGCAGCCATATAACCGCCTACAATATGTTAAAAAGTTCTCGTCCTATCTCTGCTGTCTATTTCTCTAAGCCTCGTAAACTCGGCATAAGAGAAACGACTTCGTCGCCTTCGGTAGCGAAAAAATCAAGCCCAAAGGGATTGCTTGATTTTTTGAGGGAAATAATTCCCCCCAAGAAAAATAAATTGCAATTATTTTCGGAAGTGCTCCAGTTGCATAAAAAAACGTGGATTGCTCCACGTTTTTTATTTTTTGTCCGCATCGCTGTCATCAATGGGGAAGAAAGAAAGCTGGACAATTTTATCTTCTTTTTTAGGAACAGCAGTTTCTTCGTCCTCATCTTTTGAATTGGAATAATCCAGCAAAATATCCAAACCGGATTTTTCTGTTTTTTCTTCTTTTTTCTTTTTTGCTTTCTTTTTCGCTTTTTCTTCTTTAACGTCCACAAGCATTTCAGCAGATAATTCCAAAATATGCACTTTTTCCTGCTCTGTATTTTTTACAGTATTTTCTGCTGTGTTTTCCTGAACTTGTTCGCTGATTTGACTTTCACTTTCTGTAAGGCTCAATTTTTCATCGTGGTTATTATCGTTTTTTACAGAAATTTCTTCCATGTTTTCTGCCTGACTGTCAGCGTTTTCTGCCTGTTCCGATGCAGCAGCTGTTATTTCCTCTGCCTGTATACTTTCATTCTGCACATCTTCATCCTGCCCAATTTCTTCGGGCAAAGAAACTAAACCGGACTGCACAAAAACAGATTCTTTGGTAATTTCTTCAATATCTTCCCCATTATCAAAACCATTGCGCAAGCTTGCAGGCGGCAAATCTTCATCGGCTTCCACTTCATAGCTTGTATCACTGGGCAGGAAACTTAACGTAAGCTTTGGTTTTTCTTCAGTTTTCAGGACATTTTTTTCCTGCATCTGTTCCGGCTGTACTTCTTTATCCGTTTCAACAAGACTGAGCTTACTTTCTTCTGTCTGCACGGGTTCAGCTTGTTCTGCCTGTCCTTTTTCTTCAGAAGAAATTTTTTCCTCTGTCGTCTTTCCAAAAGACAAAAATTCATCAGAAGCAAATGTATCTTCCGCGGATTGGACAGCGTCCTGCGCTTCAGCATGGAGTACCAAAGAAATGTTTTCGGATTCAGGCGCTTTTTCTTTTGTATTTTCAGCAGAACTATCCGCCTTATTATCGTCAAAAGAAAGAAATTCCTGTTTTTCGCTTCCAGCATCAGCCCCTTGTTCCGGTTCTTCGTGTTTTTGTTCGTCCTGTTCTCGTGACGGCAGCGGAACATTACTTTTTTTCACAGAAAGCGCTTCCTCGTCATCGTCAAAATCAAGCACAGGATTGTTTTCTCTTGCATGAGAAACAAACTTTGTTTCAATAGGCTTTGGCTCTCCAATTAACGTATCAGTGTCTGTTTCTTCTTGTTTTGCCTGCACTTGCGGTGTTCCTTTCAGCGCTTTGGCAAACTTGGAAAATACGCCGTGTTTTTCTTCTTTAAAATCATACACACCGGATTTTGCAGTATCGGCATGGGGTTGATTTCCATAATTTTCAAACACGTCTGAAACCTGCGGATTCTTTTTCCTTTCAAAATGAGAAACAGCACCATCAACAACAGAGCCAACGTGCACAACTTCAGTTTTCAGGCGTTTTTTAACAACTTTCTGCACTTTTTTTTCAATATCTTTAACAACGGCATGAGGAGCTTCAATATCATTGATAGGCGCAATATCTTTATCGCCCAAAATTTCAGCCACAGCCGTACATAAATCTTCGCGTCCTATGTTATCAGGCAGTGTATGTTCACAGCCTGCCAAACGCAGAAAATCCATATCCTTGGCAGATTGATACAAGCCCACACAAGGAGCATGGCTTATGCCCAAATTATCTTCAAGCAAACGAATACCCGCAATCACCGCACTGCAGCCGCTGGCAGACAGCGCACTGTGCACCAGCACCAGCGATGCAGGCTTTTTCTCATAAAAAGCCAAAGCACTCTCCACATCAAGCGCTTCCCAGGTTTCGTATCTGTTCAGATAATAAACAAAATTCTGACGCTGAATGGCGAGCGGTGAAATAATAAGAATACTGGTTTCTTTTTTGGTGGCAATAAAGCTTGGTACTTCCTCTTCATCAAGCTCTTCATAGTCTTGTTCGCTTCCGCGGGTAAAAACAATATTTCCGCCGCTCAGTCCCGAATTTTTCTTTTGATAGCTGGATTCACTGTGGGAAAGGACAATATCGTCCAACGATGCATAGGACAAAGGCTTTTCACCGTTCTGGTCCATGGCAAGGCACTGCATGCTGAAGGAAAAACTTAAGCCATTGGGTGAAGTGCGAAGTTCTACTTCCCCATTATAGGCTGAAGAAAGTTCCCACGCCTTGACCAGAGTCAAAATGCTTCTTTGCACAGGCGGACGGCCTTTTCCGGAATCACTGATTGTAAACACAATATGTCCGGGGTTTGGGTTGTTGGCACGGCGAACACGCACACTGATAACCCCTTTTTCTGTGGCGCGTATTGCGTCACGAAGCAGCAGGGAAAGCACCACTTCAAGCCCTGCTTTATCTCCGCGGTAATGCAGACCAATATTCGGTGCAATATACCAGCCCAAGCCCACTTGCCTGTCCTGCGCTTCTGCACGAATATTATCACAAGCCTGTGTAATCAGTGTTTTAACGTTGAATAGTTCATTGACTTGTGAATGGGTAGGCTCTTTTTGTGCCAATTCTGTAATATGCCCAAGCATACCGGATAAATCGCGGCATGCCAGAACAAGCGATGAAGTATGACCCTGCAGGCGTTTTGTTCGTTCCAGCACTTCGTCAATGGCATTGATGGAATTTTTTTCCAATCTGTCCCCAAGCTCTTTCTCGTCCAAATAAGACAAAGAATCCATATACTCGTCAGTTTTTAAATCAAAATCAAGAAAACAGGTTTCGCGCATAATCCTGTCGAACGGTTCACGAAGTTTCAGCTCCACGCGGTACAAAGCATCACGCATAATAGAATTATTTTCAGCAAAGGCACTGACAATATCTTCATGGCTTAATTGCTCATCAAAAATATTTTTTTCTGTTTGCCGCGGAGCAAGAAAAATACCGACCATTGCAGCTAACAAACCTAAATAATTAAGAAAATACCATTCTGAATTATAGCGTAAAGCAAGAGAGCCCAAACTGCCAAGCCCAATAGACAGGCAGAAAAATGCGTATAATTTTGCGCCCTTACGACCTGCAAGCACCAGAGGCACAGTAAAAATAAACAAAACAAGCCCGTATAAGCCCCATAACGGCGCAAAACGCATGATATAATAATAATCAGGCAAGGGCACAAAAAGAACAATGAGCGGAAAAATGGCAGGTATGGCTAAAAATTGCAGCAGGCTATCAAAATGCGGGCTATTCTTTTCCGTAACCAGCAAATGCCGTCCAATATGCGGCAGAAAAAAAACAGCCAGACAGGAGGCAATAATGCCTGCCATGTCCAAATATTCAAATTTTCCCTGCACGTTTTGCAGAACACCCCATACATACTGTACTAAAACAGCAAGACACAAAAAGGCTGCCCAAATTCTTGCATCCCCTTCTTCTTTTGCGCCGCGCCAAAAGCTGAAAAGCATAAGCACAAAAATAGCCAATAAAATAAAGGGAGTAAAACGCCGGTCAAAAGTGAAAGGCGCGTTGGCAGGCGATAATAATTTTGGAGAAAACCAAATATTGGGAACGCCAGGTGAATAAATCAATAATTCCCCGCCGTCCCTGAGCGGCGTCAAATCATATAAGCCGCTGTGAAAAATATTGATATTGTTTTCATCTGCAACATCAAAATTTTCCGTATGATTTTTGCGCTCTTTCGTATATACATCTTCTGCCACCTGCCAGCGCTTCGTCCCGTTGGAATACATCAAAACATGACTGTTTTTGGGCAGAAAATTCCCTAAATCCAAATAGGCGGCAGGCGTATCTTTATCACTTATTTTATCAAAGGAAATCAAAAACCAATAGGCGCCCACTTCTTTTTTCAGCTCAAGCACATCATAGGGCAAAAATTCACTTTTTTGTGCCAAAGCACTTTTGGCGTCTTTTGCGTCCAAATTATAGGCATAGCGAAGATAAGGAGCCAAATAAACAGGTTCTTCCGGGGAAGCAGCCACAACAGCAGATACTTCTGCCGGCGGTAATTCAATATCAGGTGCGGCATAGGCTGAAAAAACCAAAAAACTGCATACAAAAACAAAACAATGCAAAAATTGGACAATATATTTTTGTGGCTTCATAAATAAAACCTGTTATTCCTTTATTATAAAGGATAATTGTATACTATTTTATCAACATGAGCAAGGGCTGAAAACGGCATTTTCGCGAAAAAAAAGAGGGCTTGTCCCTCTTTTCTATCGTATGCCGTCAAGCCATTTCTGCGCATCAAAATTTTCTCTTTTTTTCGCATCGTCAAGCATTGTTTCCAGCTGCTGAATAGTATTTATATAGCTTGGCATTTGGTCATTTCTAAGGGGTGCCTTGCTGGGGATAATAATTTTATCAGGGTTGACATACTGCCCGTTTTTCTTAATCCTGAAATCAAGGTGCGGTCCCGTCGATAAACCTGTGGACCCCACATACCCGATAACCTGTCCCTGCGTCACCTTTGCTCCGCTTCTAATTCCTTTTGCATAACCGGATAAATGAGCATACTGCGTTTCCAAACCGCCTTTATGTTTCAGAAGGATTAAATGCCCGTAACCGCCCGTATAGGCTGCCCGAGCAACAGTACCGTCCCCAACCGCCATAACAGGCGTACCGATAGGTGCAGCATAATCAATAGCAGGGTGCGCACGGGTTATGCCTAAAATAGGATGTTTGCGCGCCATGGTAAAATGAGAACTAATCCGTGTAAAATGCACCGGCGTTCTTAAAAATGCCTTTTGCAGAGCCTTGCCGTTTCTGTTGAAATAACTGAGCTTGCCCTCTTCTTCGGAATCATGGAATAAAAAGGCTTCGTACAAAACTTCATTATTGACAAAACGTGCCGCAATTATTCTGCCGTAGCCGGTAAAATTCCCGTCACGGTACCGTTTTTCAACAAGAGCGGAAAACGTGTCTCCCTCTTTAATTTCTCTTGCAAAGTCAATATCATAGGAAAAAACATCAGCAAGACGAATGGCAAAGGTTGCATTTTCTCCCTGATCTATGACGGCATTATAAAAATTGCTGACAACTTTGCCCTCAACAAAACAAAGCTCGTAATCATACACAATTTCTTCCACTGCAACGTGATAATCATCGTCAGTCCGGTGGATAATAATTTTATGCGTACTGTCAAATTCATATTCAAATTGATTTAAATTTTTATCATTTAAATCCACCAGCAGGGAAAACGGATTATTCAATTTCAGGGACGTCAGCGAATAGATATTTTTTCCCTCGTCCACAAGCTGCAAAATTTTAGGAAACGTAATCCAGCCGTTGAGCAGAGAGCCTAAACTATCCCCGCCTGCAATAGTTGATTTCAGCCGAATAAGCCTGTCTCCGGCAACTTCAATTTCATATTCTTTTTTGGGAGCCTGCGGAACAAGAACAAAAACACATTCATCTTTCAAAAACTGCACAAGCTCAGCATATTCCTCTCTGAAACCATCCATAATAAGCATGTATTCTTCCTGAATAGTTCCGCCCATAGTGGCAATAAAGGTGCGCAGCGTGGAACGAGCCATAATATCATAATCTCGGTCTGCTTCCTCATCACTAAAGGAACTCTCTTCAAAAGCTGTTTCTTCGGAAACTGTTTCCTGAACGGCAGTTTGCTGTGCCGCTGTTTCTTCGCCATTTTGTCCCGCATAACAGTCAAGCGCAAACATCAGCACAAAAATGCAAATAAAATAATATAGATACGTTTTTATAAACTTTATTTCTTTACACTTAATCATAGCTTACTTTAAACCAGCTTTTTTCATCTGTAAAGAAAAAATTAAAAAAATAATGCCCCTTAGAAACAAGGGGCACTATGCATAGGCACATATTTGGGGTAATAACATGAATATTCATGTATTCCAAACACTGTAACCACTTCATAATAATAAGAATACTGTACACAATGGACTAAACCATGTGGTACTTAATGCGACCAATATGATAAAACCATCCTTTGTTTTTCATATAATCACCCCGCAGGATTCACCCCGCCCCGCATTCAGGCGGGGTGATATCTTTCAGTTCTGAGCGCCAACAACAGCCCTGAAAGACAGGAGGGGATTTCTTATGCCGCAATAAAAGAGTATAAGTCTTTTGCGTCCTGATTATCAGGCAATTCTTTGAGAGCTTCTTCCAAATGGGAGCGTGCTTCATCTTTTTTGCCAAGATAAATAAGACAGCCGGCTAAAGTAATTCGGATTTGAGGATCTTTGGTTTCCCCATAAAATTTTTCTACATATTCTACAGCCTGGTCAACTTTATCCAAAGCATACGCTTCCTGAACCAAACAGCCAAGGGCAACAGTATTTGTTGTTTTGATTTCAAGAGCGTTTCTGAAATATTCAAATGCATCTTCGTGCATTTCTTTGGTCATGGCAACAAGTCCCAAACCTGTATAGGCATTGTCTGTTTTTTCAAGTTCGAGCGCATTTTGATAATGCATGAAAGCTTTATCATAATCGCCGAGCTGTACAGCAATTGTTGCCAAACCCATTTGCGGCGCAGCAAATTCACTGCCGCTTGCAGCGGCTTTTTCATAATACTCTGCTGCCTTTTCATATTCACCCATAAAAAGGTAACATTCGCCTAATTCTTTGTTAATTTCATAATCTAATAAATCACTCATGGTTTCTTTCCCCTCCATGCGATAAGTTTTGTGCCTCATGGCATACTCACCTATTAGCATTTCGCATGCCAAAATAAAATTTTCATTATTTTTCAATAAGTTATATTTTTACATCTTTTTTATTCCTTCTTTTTGTCAGCCATTTGACGAAAAAAAGGAAAATTTTTCCTGTCAGTTAATGGACAAAGAAAACACTGTTCAATGTAAAAAAAATACCGTATCTTCTTTGCACAAGGAAAAACTATGAAACAAGAATTTATTGCCCCAAAACGCACAGGACGGCTGGACAGCTTTTTATCTGAGCAAACAGAAATCTCCCGTTCAAAAATAAAAAAATATATTGAAAATAACGCAGTTTATGTAAATTCTGCTCTTTGTACTGACCCGTCTAAAAAACTCGGCGAAGGGGATATCATAGAATTGACACCGGAACAGGAAGAAAATACCCTTGCAGCTGCAAAAAACGCTCTGACAATTTATTATCAGGACAAATTTTTGGCTGTCATTGAAAAAAAGCCGGGACTTACCGTGCATCCCTGCCCGTCTTGTCAGGAAGAAACGCTTGTTAACCATTTGCTTTATCATTTCCCAAGCCTGAAAACCATGGAGGGAGAACGCCCAGGCATTGTGCACAGATTGGATAAAGACACGTCCGGACTTATGCTTGTTGCCCTGACCGAAGAAAGCCGTCTGAAACTTTCTGAAGCCTTCAGCGAAAAGCAAATCAAGAAAACCTATCTTGCCCTTGTACAGGGTATTTGCCCCAACGGCGAAAGCAGGGAGCCCATTGGACGCCACCCCGCAATCAAAACAAAAATGGCGCTTGTCCCTTTAAATAAAGGCGGACGGGAAGCATTTTCAGAATGGGAGCGCATTTATCCCAAGGAAATGACAGCACAAAAAATAACTGCTTCTGACACCAATAAACAAAACGAAAAATTTTCCCTGCTCAAAGTGCAAATCCACACAGGCAGAACACACCAAATCCGCGTCCATTTATCTGCCTTTGGCTATCCGCTTTTAGGCGATGAAGTCTATGCCCCTGCGTACATTGCTGCAAAAGCTCCGCGGCAAATGCTCCATGCCTATACATTACATTTCACGCACCCGTTCACAGGCGAGGAAATGGAATTTACCTCCCTGCCCCCTGCTGATTTTTGGGAATGTCTGGAACAGCAGCTTGCCCAAAAACAAAAGGCAATTCCCTTTATTGTCACAGGAAATTCCGGTTCCGGCAAATCTGCCCTTCTGGAAATTGCCGCACGGCAAAATTTGCCTACCTTTAGCGCAGACACATGTATTCGTGAATTATATAAGGTAAATAATGACGCATGGTATCTTTTAAAACAGCAGTACGGCACACAGTTTGTGCCTGACGACAGCAAGCCTGTGGATAAAATTGTCCTTGCCAAAGCCATGCAGGACCCAACGATGAAACAGGAAATAGAAAATTTACTCCACCCGCTGGTATATAACCGCATGCTGCAATTTTTTGCTGACAACCAATATGCCCCCTTTGCAATAGCGGAAATTCCCCTTTGGTTTGAAAGCAAGCCTGCTAAACTCCCGTTCAAACCTTTGACTATCTGCGTCAGTGCCACAAAAGAAATCCGTTACAAGCGCCTGAAAACCAGAAATTGGACAGACGATGTTATTGCCTATATGGAAAGCTGGCAAATTCCGCAGGAAGAAAAAATCCGCCTGGCTGATTTTGAAATTCCCAATAATCAAGGTCTGGCAGAACTGGAAGAAAAATTTTTACAGCTTTTACACAAACTGCAAGAAAAAAATATCGCTTCCGCCGCCGCAATCCTTGCAGAAATCAAAAAACAGCTTATGTAAAAAAGCCGGGATAAAAGATGACGCTCGCTCTGCGAGGCTCGCACTTCCTGTGTTATTGAAGTTATACCATGACATAACAATTCTAAATGGTATTTGGAAAAACTATAGAGCATTTCCGTATGACATTCAGAATAACTATGTTATATCGTTAAAAGATTGCCGCTTCACTTCGTTCCTCGTACAGCAGACAAAACCAAAGGTTTTAAGTCTTAGAGCCGGTAGAGGGTCTCATATCCGGCACTTACGCATAGCAACGCTGCCACCGAATGGCGGCGAAGCCGTTTGAGTTTGCGAGTGGGCGAGCTTTACGCAAATGGACAGCAGAGCTATAAGCGTAAAAGTGACCGGATGACGTTCCTCGCAAAGACAACGATATGCGACTTGCACTCCAGTAACACGTCATTGCGAGCGATAGCGAAGCAATCTATTTAATTCCTAGAGCATTTCCAATAATAATTGCAACAATTTTTTATAAGAAAGCTTAAAAAGTTTTGTAAAGGGGTGCAGGGGGAGAAACTTTTACAAAAGTTTTCCCCCTGCATAGAAAAGTTGCAAGATTTACCAGAAACGCTCTAAATTATAAAAAAAGCCGTCCTTTTGGACGGCTTTTTGATTTCAATTCATATATAAAGCATAATTAACTTCTGTGCAGGTATTCGCCGCTCCAGCAGCCGGTGCAGTACTGCATGCCCTCTTCACCAAGGCAGGCGCGCATACCTTCCAAAGAAAGGTAACCAAGGCTGTCCATATTCAAAATAGAGCGAATTTCTTCGACTGTATGCTGGTAAGCAAGAAGTTCCTCATAGTGAGGGAAATCAACCCCAAAATAGCAGGGATACTGCACAGGCGGACAGGCAATGCGAAGATGTACTTCTGTTGCCCCTGCGTCGCGCAGTTCCTTGCCAAGAGCGGCTGTTGTGGTACCGCGGATAAGGGAATCGTCCACCAAACAGACCCGTTTTCCGCGCACAACGTCTTTCACCACGTTATGTTTCATGCGCACGGCGGCAACACGGGCACCCTGCCCCGGAGTAATAAAGCTTCGTCCAATATAGTGGTTACGGATAAGCCCGCGGTCAAGGGTAATGCCCAGTTCTTCGGCAAAGCCCATGGCAGCGGAAAAACCGGAGTCGGGAATGGCTACAACAATATCCACGTCACAGGGCTTTTCCTTAGCAAGCATATGTCCTGTCTGACGGCGGAAAACATGCGGACAGTGCCCAAAGACATTGCTGTCAGGACGGGCAAAGTAAATGAGTTCCAATAAACAGCGCTGCTGGCAGACAGTTCTGTCGCCAAAATAGGTGGAACGATAGCCTCCGGCGGTAAAGGTAAGCATTTCACCCGGTTCGACTTCGCGCTCAAAATGTGCCCCGATTTGGTCAAAGGCACAGGTTTCGGACGCAACCACATAGCCGTCACCCATTTTGCCAAGCACCAAAGGACGATAGCCCCATGGGTCACGGGCAGCAATCATTTTGTCCCCGAAGAGCAAAACCACAGCAAAGGCGGCTTCTGCCTGTTCAAAAACACCGGCAATTTCTTCATCAGTGCTTGCCTGTTTTTGAGCCAGCATTTGCAGGAAAAATTCACTGTCGCTGGTTGTCTGCAAAAATGCCCCGGAATGAAGTAATTTATCACGCAATTTTTCACTGTGGTATAAATTTCCGTTATGCGCAAGGGCGACTTGTCCTTCTGTATAATAACCGATCAAAGGCTGTGCGTTGGCAATGGTACTGGAGCCGGCTGTGGAATACCGAACATGCCCAATGGCAGCATTGCCGGGCATATTCCGTCCTTCTCCCTTGCCAAAAACACTGGAAACCAAGCCCATGCCGCGGTGAATGAAAAGCTCACCGCCCGACGCGCTCACAACGCCGGCAGATTCCTGTCCGCGGTGCTGTAAGGCATGCAGGGCTAAAGATGCATGCTGAGCTGCATCTTTTACGCCAAACAAGCCGACAATGCCGCACTCATCATGTGCTTTATCATCGTATGTCAATGTTTCGGGAACATACATTTCTTCAAAAGGATTATTCATTTGTCTTTCCTTGAATATAGCCGGCATAGTAATCCTGCAGAGGAGCAACTACGCGCTGTTCTTGTTTACGGGTTTCGAGTCCTTCTACTATCGCACCAAGAGCAGACAGGGTTGTAATCAAATTGATACGGCGGGCAAGCGCTTCCGTTCTGATGGTGTTTGCGTCACGGGCAGAAGTGGAGCCGCTCACAGTATTGACAATCATGGCAGCTTCGCCGTTGCGGATAAAGTCCAAAAGGTGAGGACGCTGTTGTCCGATTTTTACAATAAGCTTACATTCAATGCCCTTGTTTTCCAAAATAGCCTTGGTTCCCGGCGTTGCATACAAGGTAAAGCCAAGAGCTTTCAGACGTGCCGCAAGCGGAATAAGAGGTTCCTTATCCTGATCTGTTACGGTCAAAATAACATTGCCTGATACCGGAACAGGTGTTCTTGTGCCTGCCTGCGCTTTGAGGAAAGCCATGCCGAAGCTTCTGTCAATACCCATAACTTCGCCGGTTGAGCGCATTTCAGGTCCGAGCTGAATTTCTGCGCCCGGGAAACGCTCAAAAGGAATAACCGCTTCTTTGACGGCACTGTAAAGAAGTTTCGGCTCATCAGTAAAGTTGACATCTTTCAAAGAAAGTCCTGTCATAATTTTCGCAGCAATGCCCGCTACGTTGCGTCCTGTAGCCTTGGAAACAAAAGGCACGGTTCTGGACGCTCTCGGATTTGCTTCAATAACATACACACTGCCCTTGTAAATAGCCATTTGGATATTCAAAAGACCGACAGTATGCAGTGCCTTGCCGAGCTTATGGGTATAGGAGCGAATAACGCCTTTGATTTCGTCACTCAAGGTGTGAGTCGGAATGGAACAGCATGAGTCGCCGGAGTGAATGCCTGCCTGTTCAATGTGTTCCATAATTGCCGCAATGGTGACGCGTTCGCCGTCAGCAACAGCGTCAACGTCAATTTCAATGGCCTGTTCAAGGAATTTATCAATCAAAATAGGCGTGTTAATACTCAAATACAGCCCTGTGGATTTATCATTGATATAATCCACCAGTTCCTGCTCGTTGTGGATAATACGCATTGCCCGTCCGCCAAGCACGAAAGAAGGACGAACCATAACAGGATAACCGATTTTTTCCGCAAGACGGCAGGAAGTTTCAAGGTCAACCGCCATACCGCTGGCAGGCTGTAAAATATCCAAATCTTCAATCAAAGAGCTGAAATCTTCACGGTCTTCAGCAAGGGCAATGTCCTGCGGCTTTGTACCGATAATCGGCACGCCTGCTTCCTGCAAAGCCATGGCAATATTGAGCGGAGTCTGTCCGCCAAACTGCACGATAACGCCGTCAGGTTTTTCTGCATGACAAATAGCAAGCACATCTTCCGTGGTTACCGGCTCAAAATACAGGGTGTCGGCAGTATCGTAGTCCGTGGAAACAGTTTCGGGGTTTGAGTTAATCATAATGGTTTTTATGCCAAGTTCGCGCAGTGAGAAACAAGCCTGCACGCAGCAATAGTCAAACTCAAGCCCCTGGCCGATACGGTTTGGACCGCCGCCGATAATGACAACCTTGCGTACAAAGCCGCGTTTTGCTGCTCCCACATGGGCAGTATGCAGAGGGTCCGGCATGGCTGCGTCATAGGTTGAGTAAAAATATGGCGTATGGGCTTCAAATTCACCGGCACAGGTATCAACAGTATGGAAAACAGGCACAACCTCATTGCGTTCACGAACAGCGCGGATATCAATTTCACGAACATTTTTGACAAGGCTTTCCGTGCATAGTTTTGCAATACGCGCATCGCTGAAGCCTTGTGCTTTGTAATACCGTAATTTCTTTGCAAAATCAGTATCAACCGTTTTGTGGTCTATGGCTTTATCAATTTCCTGACAGAAATCCTGGCGAATGGAATTTTCATCATCTAAAATATGTTTGATCTGCAAGAGAAACCAAGGGTCAATGCCGGTGATTTCATTGATTTCCTCAACAGTCAAGCCAAGCTGCATACCTTCGTACACAAGGAGCACTCTGTCAGGACGGCGGATATAGAGTTTTTCTCTGATCCATTCACGGCGGGCATTTGCTTCCGCCGGAGCTTCTGCTTCCAATTTACCGTTTTGCAAGCCCTGCAAGCCTGTTTCCAAACCGCGGAAAGCCTTTTGCAGTGCTTCACGGAAATTGCCGCCAAGAGCCATGGTTTCCCCAACGGAATGCATTTGGAAACCAAGGGTTGTGTCCGCACCGGCAAATTTTTCAAAGTTGAAACGGGGAATTTTGACAACACAGTAGTCAATGGTAGGTTCAAAACACGCAGACGTGCCGGTGATATCATTTTTCAGTTCGTCCAGACGATAGCCAAGCGCAAGTTTTGCCGCAATACGGGCAATAGGAAAACCTGTTGCTTTAGAAGCCAGCGCAGAAGAACGGGATACACGGGGGTTCATTTCAATAACAACGCGTCTGCCTGTTTTTGGGCACACGGCAAATTGAATATTACAGCCGCCTGTTTCAACGCCAATGGCACGCACAACACGAAATGCGTCCTGACGCAGCGCCTGATATTCCACATCAGAAAGGGTCTGGATAGGTGCGACCGTAATGGAGTCACCTGTGTGAATACCCATGGGGTCAAGGTTTTCAATACCGCAGATAACAATGGCATTATCCGCCTTGTCGCGCACAACTTCCAGCTCAATTTCTTTCCAGCCGAGCACGGATTCTTCAATCAAAATCTGATTGATAGGAGAAGCTTCAATACCGCCTTTGGCAATTTCTTTAAATTCTTCGATATTATAGGCAATACCGCCGCCGGCACCGCCCAGAGTATAGGACGGACGGATAATCACAGGAAAGCTGATGGTTTTAATCGCTTCCATGGCTTCTTCAAAGGTGGTGGCAAGGGAACTTTTTGGCAAATCAAGTCCGATAGCTTCCATGGTTTCACGGAATTTTTGGCGGTTTTCAGCCAATTCGATAGATTTTGGCTGAGCTCCGATAATTTCCACATTGTATTCTTCCAAAATACCCATGTGGTGCAAATCCATGAGCAGGTTAAGGGCAGTTTGTCCGCCAAGTGTCGGCAAAATAGCATCAGGTCTTTCTTTGATAATAATTTCAGCCGCCATAAATTTATTCATGGGCTCAATATAGGTCGCGTCACTAAAAGCAGTATCCGTCATAACAGTAGCAGGATTTGAATTCAGGAGGACAACACGGCAGCCTTCTTCTTTCAGTGCTTTGAGTCCCTGTGTACCGGAATAGTCAAATTCGGCAGCCTGACCAATAACAATAGGTCCGGAACCAAGCACCATAATTGTTTTCAGATCTTCACGTTTTGGCATTTCTTTGAAATCCTTTTTGGTAAAACGTACCAATAATTATGGCAAGAGCCACTGTTATTTTTTATAAAAATCATCAACCATTGTACGGAAAGCGTCAAACAAACCATACGCGTCCCATGTTCCGGGAGCTGCTTCCGGGTGGAATTGGACACAAAATACAGGAGCGTCAGTCAATTTTATGCCTTCAACAGTATTGTCATTCAAATTCCAGTGCGTAACTTTTGCATTGGCAGGCAAAGTTTGCGGGTCAACGCAGAAACCATGGTTTTGGCTCGTTACAAGAACTCTGCCTGTTGCCGCTTCTTTAACCGGGTGATTTAATCCATGATGACCAAAAGGCATTTTGAATGTTTTTGCGCCCACAGCAAGAGAAATGAGCTGATGTCCCAGACAAATGCCGAAAATAGGCAATTTTCCGATTAATCCCTGTATTGTTTTAATGGCATAATCGCATGGTTCCGGGTCGCCGGGACCATTGGTCAGCATCACGGCGTCAGGTTTTGCCGCTAAAATTTCTTCTGCTGTCACGGTTGCAGGATAAACTGCCGGATGCATGTTATTATTAAATAAATGAAGCAAAATTGAACGCTTGGCACCATAATCAATAACTGCAACATTGAGCATTTTTTTTGCCATATCACGTTTTTTATACTTTAAAAACGGAGTGGGGTCTGTATCAAAAACAAATTTTTCTTTTGTGGTTACTATAGACGCAAGATCAAGACCTGCCATTTGAGGAAGTTCTTTTGCCCGTTTCAGCAAATATTCACGGTCTAAATTAGTGCTGATAATACCGTTTCTGGATCCATGCATGCGCAAATGCAGGGTCAATGCACGGGTATCAATCCCGTAAATACCGCTGACTCCCATTTCAGCCAATTTTTTCTGTAAGGAGCTTTCAGCACGAAAATGCGGAAAATCAACATTTTCCGCACCGGTAAAGAAATCATGTACAACAATGCCGCTTGCACCATATTCTGTTTTAGGGCAGGGACATTCGCTGTCAAGGCAGGTAGCACCATAATTTCCTATATGTGCAGAAGTGAAAACAACTATTTGTCCATAATAAGAGGGGTCGGTAATTGTTTCCTGATACCCGCTCATACCGGTTGTAAAAACAACTTCCCCAACTACTTCCTGACAGGCACCCAAAGCATAGCCTTCAAAGCAGGTACCGTCATCAAGCATCAATAAAGCTGGAATTTTTGTGTTAACAGTCATAATCGTTCCATATATATTTAATGTTAGTAAAACAAAATAATTTTTAATACCTTAAATCATAAAAAAAATCAATATTTTTTTTATGATTATAGGCACTTGGTATTATTGAAAAAACAAGAAAGTACCTGTATTTCTCTCTTTTTCCCTTGTTCTTTTTCAGGAAACAAGCTATACAAAAACTACTGTCATTTTATGAGGTTTTTATGGCTGAATTTGAAAAAAGACTTCCAAAACTCGGACAAGAATATATTGAAAAAATGCAGCTGCCTAAAATGCTTCCCTTTACCAAAATGGAAGGTATCGGCAATGATTATGTGTATGTTTGGCTTGAGGATTTGGACAGCCCTGTAACGGATCCTGCACCGCTTGCCATTTTTATGTCTGACAGAAATTACGGCGTCGGCGGTGACGGGCTTGTGCTGATTGGCAAATCCAAGAAAGCAGACTTTCGTATGCGCATGTTTAATAATGACGGCTCTGAAGGCAATATGTGCGGCAATGCTTCCCGCTGTGTGGGAAAATTTTTGTACGAACACAAGCATACGGACAAAACAACTATTACCCTTGAAACAAAAAGCGGTATCCGCACGCTTGTTTTGACTGTTGAAAAGAACAAAGTTACCGGCGTAACAGTGGACATGGGCAAACCTGTTATCAAACCTCATGATATTCCCATGAAAGCGGACGGCGAAACCTTTATCAGCCAGGAAATAATTGTCAGCGGCAAAGCTGTAAAAGGTACAGGCGTATCCATGGGCAATCCGCATTTTGTGGTGCCCATGCAAAACATTGCGGATCTTGATTTGCCCCTAATCGGTCCCAATTTTGAACACCATGAACTATTCCCTGAACGCGTCAATACGGAATTTATCGAAGTCATCAGCCGAGATAAAATCCGTATGCGGGTATGGGAACGCGGTTCCGGTGAAACGCTTGCCTGCGGAACCGGAGCCTGTGCAACTCTGGTTGCCTGTGTACTCAATAACTATACCAACAAAAAAGCCATTGTCGAACTTCGCGGCGGCGAACTGATTATTGAATGGGCTGATGACGGCATTGTCTATATGACAGGACCGGCAAGAGAAGTTTTTTCCGGCGAAATAGAACTTTTATAATATAAAAACGGGAGGTTTTATTATGGCAACACCGGTAATCAGCAGTCAGGAATGGATTGCAAAAGTCCAAAATACCCCTCGAAAAGCTGAAGAATTTGTCACTGCCTTTTATGAGCACAGCATTGGCGCAATTTGTACCGATGCCAAATTACTGCGCATACCTTTGGACGACCATTTGGTGCACAGAGGTGACGGCTGTTTTGAATCCCTGACCATTGCCGAAAGCAGAATACTGGAACTGGACGCCCATATTGCCCGTTTGGAACATTCTGCCTCCAGACTCGGCATAAAAGCTCCCCTCCCTTATCTGGAACTCAAACAAATCATCATTGATACTGCCAAAGTCGGCAATGCTCCCCATGGTTCCATTAAACTTCTTATGGGACGCGGCGAGGGAGGTCTTGGCATCAGCCCAAAAGAATGTCCCGTCGCAAGTTTTTACTGCGTTGTCACCAAAGGAAATCCCCCTGCGCCGGGCTACTGGGAAAAAGGGATTACTGCCTGCAAAAGTGAAATCCCTGCAAAACAGCCATTTTTAGCACAAATTAAATCCACCAACTACCTGCCCAATGTGTTTATGGCACAAGAAGCAGAGAGAAAGGGCGTCAGTGTCAGCATTTCTTTTGATGAAGACGGTTATTTGGCGGAAGCCGCCATTGCCAATGTGGGTATTATTGATAAAAACGGCGTTTTTGTTCTGCCTTACTTCAAGCGCGCCCTTGCCGGAACAACTGCCCTTATGGCGAAAAGTATTGCTGAAAACGATTTGCACATGAAAACAGAAAGCCGTGATATTCGAGAAGAAGAAATTTTTGACGCAAAAGAATTCCTCCTTTTCGGCACAGGCTCCCAATGCGTTGCCATTACCCATTATGAGGGCAAAAAAATTGCTGACGGCGTACCTATGGAAAATGCAAAAAAACTGCAAAAGCTCATTTATAAAAAGCTCATTGAAACAGGAACACCTTTTTAATTGGCTGTGGTAATCCCATAGGAAAAACAGATAATGATTATTTTGATTGCAGGAGCTTCTCACACGGGAAAAACCTTATTTGCGCAAAAACTCCTTGAAAAATATCAGTATCCGTACCTTTCCGTTGACCATTTGAAAATGGGGCTTATCAGAAGCAAACAAACAAATCTGACCCCCGAAGATGATGAAAAACTTATTCCTTATCTTTGGGGGATTGTTAAAGAAATTATCAAGACAGTCCTTGAAAATAAACAAAATCTCATTATTGAAGGGGGTTATATTCCTTTTAGCTGGCAAAAAGATTTTTCAAAAGAGGAACGCATGCAAATCCGTTTTTGCTGCCTGATTATGAGCAAGGAGTATATTTGTACGCATTTTTCGGATATCCAAAAACATGCTTCCATTATTGAAAACCGCCAACATGACGAAATTGACAAAGAACAGCTGATTAAAGAAAATCAGGAGAATTTAGTCCGGTGTCAAAAATATCAGTATCCGCATATACTGATAACTGACAGCTATCCGTCTGATATTTCAGATTATTTCCGGTAGTTCTTGAGAATTTTTACGCAGGGGACAAACTTTTAGAAAAGTTTCTTCCCCTGCACCCCTTTACAAAACTTTTTAAGCTTTCTTATAAGAATTTGCTGCAATTATTTCCGGAAATACTCTACTATGAAAATTTAACCTTTAAAAAACAAAAAAACTATGTGGCAAATTAAAGCAGAACATCAGCGCCCGCAAAAACTCATCAAGACGCTTGCAGAAATCTGGAAAGATTCCGTTGCGAGTACGCACCATTTTTTAACACAAGAGGACAAAGAAAAACTCTATCCCCTTGTTCTGAACGCATTAAAAAATGTTCCTTTTTTGTTGACTGCTCACAAAGAAGATAATGAACTGCTTGGCTTTATGGGTATTGAAGACCATAAAATTGAAATGCTTTTTATCCACCCGAGCGCCCAAAAGCAGGGACTTGGAAAATGCTTTATTGAACACGCAAAAAATGCTTACCGAGCTGAATTTGTTGACGTCAACGAACAAAATCCCGACGCTTTTGCCTTTTATCAAAAAATGGGCTTTGAACAATTTGACCGCAGTGAATACGACGACTTGGGCAATCATTTCCCTTTGCTGCATCTGAAACTGAAACAATAGAGCATTTCCTGAAATAATTGCAACAAATTTTTATAAGAAAGCTTAAAAAGTTTTGTAAAGGGGTGCAGGGGAAGAAACTTTTACTAAAAGTTTTTCCCCTGCATAAAAAAGTCGCAAGATTTATCGAAAAGGCTCCAGCCATAAAAAAGGAGCGTTACGCTCCTTTCTTATTTTTTGGTATATTGCACACCGTGTTTAGTGAGTTCTTTCAGCACTTCCTGAATTAACCTCGGCATTGCTTCCTGTATTTTCGGGCTCAGTTCCAAATCAAGAGAAGTAAAATCTTCCGGTTCCACACCAATTACCACGCAGTCCGGTCTGTGCCCAATCAAATCACAATAAATAAGCGTATCCACCAAGTCTGTCTGGTGCAGGGAATCGGAAAAACTCACGCTTTTTCGCAAATCATTCCCCACCAAACGGTACAAGGTGCCCGGTTCATGACCGCCTTTGACCGCATCAACAATAATGGTTAAATCGGAACTAATCAGACTGTCCATAAGCCCCATGCCCAGCGTACCGCCGTCAAGAAGCCGTACATTTTCAGGAAAAAGATATTCTTCCTGCATTTTGAGCACAGTTTTTACCCCGATTGCTTCATCGCGGTAAAGGACATTGCCGACACCCAACACTAAGATATTCATATTATATTTTTGGTTCTTCAGGTTTCTTTTCTGGAACATAACCGGCAGCATATTGCTCGATAAGTTCGTGGGCGCGCTGTGCCAGCTGGGTTACGCCAGGTTTGGAGATCTGTTCGTCAGCACCGACAGAAAGACCTTTATGACGAAGTTTATCAGTAATAAGAGAAGAGAAGAGAATAACCGGAATTTTCTTCATGTATGGGTCTTCTTTTACCGTCTTGCAAAGGGTATGACCGTCCATTTTCGGCATTTCGATATCAGAAATAAGCACTTGCACATAATCGCTGATATCTTTGTTTTCTTCTATTGCTTTTGAGCGCAGAGAGCAAAGTTCATCCCAGGCTTCCTGACCATTGGTAAAATCACGAACATCAAAGTTTGCTTCCTGAAGCAGGGATTTGAGCATATTACGGATAAGTGAGGAGTCATCGCAAACAATAGCGCGGTATTTTTGGTTCTTTTTCCAATCAATGGCATTATCAAGACGCAGACCAAGTGTTGGATTGAGCTCTGTCACGATTTTTTCAAGGTCAAGAATAAAAACAATTCTGTCTTCAAGGCGGACAACACCCGTGATACAGCCTTTGGAGAAGAAAGACATATAAGAGTTTGGTGCCTCAACATCTTCCCAGCTGATACGGTGAATTCTGTTCACGCCGGAAACTTTAAACGCTGTTGTCACGTTGTTGAATTCTGTTACAACAACTTTAGGCGGATTAATATTATCCAAATTATCTTTTTCAAGCCAAATATTCAAATCTACCAAAGGAATAATTTTAGAACGCAAATTAAATGCGCCTAAAACGGAATCATTTTGCAGTTCCGGCAAAGGAGTAACATGGGGCAGCTGAATAATTTCCAAAACTTTGGCAACGTTAACTCCATAATAGCCGCGGTAAATAGGGTCTTTGCCCTCTTCCTGAATTAATTTGAGTGCACTTGATGTGCCTGAATCAAATTCTGTCACAGGTTCATCAATATAAAATTCTACAATCTCAAGCTCGTTTGTACCTGCTTCCAACAAAATTTTAGTTTGAGACATATAATCCTCCTCAACACATTACCAATTTTACCAAGACGTTAATAACTTTTCTGCTTCGTCAACTAAACGTTTTGGGGTTGACGCTCCTGCAGTAAGACCAACTTTTTTAAATGATTTAAAAAATTCTCTTTCTAACTCATCGGCACTTTCTACAAGAACTGTAGGGATATTTTTAGAAAAAACTAATTCTGCCAATCTTTTTGTGTTTCCGCTTTCCTTTC
This sequence comes from uncultured Mailhella sp., assembly GCA_948482415.1. Classification (GTDB taxonomy): domain Bacteria; phylum Desulfobacterota; class Desulfovibrionia; order Desulfovibrionales; family Desulfovibrionaceae; genus Taurinivorans. The sequence continues at coordinate 8,119 of CAOMFZ010000005.1, read as the reverse complement.
CGCCCACAACTACCATGGCTTCCACGGTTTCGGCAATGGCTACGGCTTCGTCCTGACGGAGCTTGGTTGCATCACAAATTGTCTCTAAAATTATGGGTGTTATGGGAAGAGAAGCACACAATTCTTTTTTGATGCTTTCAAAAACAGCCCGATCCTGTGTTGTCTGCGCAGCAAGAACCACTTGTTCACTCGCTTTATTTTTTGCATAGGCTATAAGCTTATCCGGGTCAGGAGAAATAATATATTTTCCTTTGGCATAGGAAACCAAACCGTCCACTTCCGGATGATTGGCATCACCAAAAAGCAAAAGCGTATGAGGAGCATTTTCCCCTTGTGTAGCATGGCTAATGGCATTTTGTGCTTCTTTGACGCGGGGACAGGTGGCATCCATTAAACAAATATGGGGCAAATTACGCAAAAAACTTTCGGTACTGTGGGGAATTCCGTGGGCACGGATTAATAAATTCAATCGCAGCTGTTCTTCTTTTTTCTTTTCTTCGCCGTTGGCATTTATGGTTTCGGAAAAAACATAAAAAGGCTCCAGAGCTTCTTTCACCGCCTGCACGGAGCCAAAGCAGCGTACCCCTTTCTGCGCATATTCCTCCAGCACAAAAGGATTGTGGATAATAGGACCAAAAGTCCCCACATGCCCGCCTTTTTCTACCAATTTATCAAGCTTATTAAGCGCCAGTGCAACTCCCATGCAGAAACCTGCGCGCTCCGAACGAATGACTTTCATTTATACCTGCCTTTTTAATCGCCGTAAAAAAGGAGAAAGCAACAAAGTTATATTTTCCGGCAAAAAGAGTTTTGCCGCCAGTAAATAACTGAATAAAAAGACCACGCCGCCAAGGCAGATTTCTATGCCCTGCACCCATAATAACGGCATTTTGCCCTGTAACCAGGCTTCCAGACAATAGCCCGCCGCAAGACACAACAAAAATGGGATACAATTACATAACACATTTTTCAATAAAAGACAAAGTATTCCTTGATAGGCTTTTTGAAAAAATTTTCGTCCTGCAAAACAAAGCGCTAATGCATACAAAACAATGGAAGAACTGGTCAAAAACGCAACCGCCATACCCCCAAAACGGGGTGAACAGTACAAATAAAAAGGCACAATGGCAATGGTTACGACAGTCCCCACCACTGCCGGCGTTACAGTGTTTTCCATGGCATAAAAGGAACGCCCTAAAATTTGCTGTATGCACCAGAAAGGAACAGCCAAAAGCATAAGCTGCAAATACGGCGCCGCAGAAAGAGTTTCCGCCATGCCAAACTGCCCGCCTTCAAAAATAAAACCAAGGGTCGGCTTTGCCGCGGCAATCATATAGAGGGTAACAGGCAAAACAATAACGAGCGTATTTTTCAGTGCACGCTGCAAGGTTTCACAAAAACTTTCCATATCATTTTTTGCAAACAAACCCGCCAAAAAAGGAAAAGAAGCAACCCCGGCTGCCTGCGCAACCACGCCCACAGGCACCATCATGATACGACGGGCATAGCTCAGCAGACTGACTTCGCCAGTTCCTGCCATACTCCCGAAAATACGGATAAACTGCTCATCTAAAACAACAACGGACTGCCCAATCATGAGCGGAAGAGCAAGATATAAAAAGCGTTTTAAACAGACATGTTTCCAGTGAAAAGAAAGCCGTATGCCGCCGGCTTTTGCTGCGAGATATGGTAAATACAAAGAACCCAAAAACGCGCCCAGGAGCACGCCCCAGCAAAAGCCTTCCATGCCCTCGGCAATGCCCAAATACGGAAAAGATACCCCGCAAAGCAAAATCATGCCGTTATATATTAAAGGAACAAGAGCAGGAATGGTAAATTGTTTACGAATGTATAAAAGCGCCGTAAAGCATGCTCCGGGTAAAAAACAAATTTGTGCAGGCAAAATAATACGCAGAAAATCTGTCAGACGCAAAAGCTGTGCATGCTCAAAGCCGGGCGCAAGAAAGGGCACAATATACGGTGCAAAAATCCATAAAATCAGCGATAATAACACAACAACACCGGTTGCCCAGCAAAAAACAGTGCTGAAAAATTTCCATGCATCTTCAGTATCTTTTTCCATAAGTTTGGAAAGAAGCGGAATAAGGGTAATGGAAACATAACCCCCTGCCAGCAGATAATTCAAAAAATCGGGCAAAATAAAGGCTGCAAAATACAGGTCAGTTTCGCCGCTTGCGCCAAACTGCCAGGAAATAACCTTATCCCGAAAAAGCCCCATAAAGCGTGAAATAAGAACACTGAACCCCATAATCAGGGCAGCTATTCCCATTTGTTGTCTGGCATTTATTTTCGCAAAAAAAGACATTATTTTTCCAAAGTCCGAAAGGCTTCAATCACAGCCTGCAAAGCTTTTGCTCTGTGGGAACGTCCCATTTTTACGCTTTTTTCCATTTGTGCGCCTGTCAGCTGCAATTCTTCATCTAAAAAAAGCGGGTCATAGCCAAAACCGTTTTTGCCGCGCTCCTCAAAAAGCAGTCTGCCCTCCCATGTTTTGTGGGCAATAAGTTCTTTGCCGTCAGGAAAAACAACAGCCATGGCACAATGAAAAGCGCACTGCCGTTTTTCCATGGGAACACCCTGCATAATGTCAAGCAATTTGCGGTTATTTGCCTGATCTTTTGTTTCTCCCGGAAGTAACGTATAATCATTGGCATAGCGCGCTGAAAAAATCCCCGGAGCGCCGTTCAGATACTCAACACAAAGTCCGCTGTCATCAGCAATGGCAATGCAATGCAAATCCCGGCACACAAAACGAGCCTTAATCAAGGCATTTTCTTCAAAGCTGGTGCCGTTTTCCTCAATTTCCGGATAATCGGCAGACAAGGTTTCCACACAAAAACCAAGCTCCTTTAAAGGCGCTTCCAGCTCTGCCAATTTTCCTTTATTTTTCGTTGCAATAATTACTTTTTTCATCGCTGTAAAATTCTGTTCTCGTTTGTTTGGTTGGTTGTTCGTTCTCCCACAAGCACGTCAAGCTGGCGCATGGCTTCCTGTTCGCCAAGAAAAATAATGTGGTCACCCACGCCAAAGACCGTTTGCCCGTGCGGAATAAAGACTTTATTATCACGCATATAGGCAAGCATAATCACCTTTTTAGGCAGTGAAAGCTGCATAAGGGGCTTATTCAAAAGCTGTGAAGTTTCAGTGAGGCACACTTCCATAACTTCAGCCGCGTCAGACGCCACAGACGCAAACGCCACCACATTGCCCTGACGTATATAACTCAAAAAGCCATTCACCGCCGCAACGCGCGTACTTACACTGTGGTCAATGCCAATTTGTTTCACAATGGGCAAATATTCCGATTTATTGACTCGCGCAACAGAATCCCTTGCTCCCATGCTTTTTGCCAAAAGACAGGCCAGTATATTGTCTTCTTCGTCGGCAGTAACAGCCACAATAACGTCCATTTTGCCGACATTTTCTTCTTTTAACAAAGTTGTTTCCGTTCCGTCTCCATTCAAAATAAGCGTACTGTCCAAAAGTGTGGCAAGTTCTTCACAGCGGGCAGCATCTTTTTCAATAATTTTAACGTCCAAGCCCTTGTCTTCAAAAAGCTTAGCCAGTAAATAACCAATTTTTCCGCCGCCCACAATACACACAGAATGGAAAAATGCTCTTGTTTTTTTCAGCGCGCGCAGTAATTCTCTTTGGGCAATATCCACATAGGCAAAATACACAAGGTCATTTTCCTGCAAAACAACCTGCCCATTGGGCACAACCAGCTTTTCATTGCGGATAATGGCAGCCACCATGATATTATCACTTTTGACAAAATCCTTAAATTCAAAAAGCCGTTTACCCACCAGTTCTGTTCCTTTTATATCATAGGCAACCATGCGCAGATGCCCGCCGGCAAACTCGGCATAATCCTGTGAACCGGGAAGTGATAAAAGACGGTTGATACTGCGCACAACTTCGCTCTCCGGGTGAACCATGAGCTGAATATTTAAGCCTGTTCCGCCTAAGACATTGGGATACTGCTCATATTCCTTATTACTGATACGCGCGAGCTTCACAGCCTTTGGCGCAAGCGTATTGGCAAAAAGGCAGGCAACGAGATTGACTTCGTCATCATTGGTAACTGCAATGAAATATTGGGAATCCGCCACATTGGCAAGGGTCAGTGTTTTTGGAGAAGAAGCAGACCCCAGTATCGTCTGCACATCCACAAACTGCGTCATACGGTCAAGACGGCTCTTGTCCTTATCAATAACAACAACATTTTTCCCTTCCTGAGTCAGCCGCTTGGCAAGAAGCGAACCTACTTCACCAGCTCCCAAAATCACAACATTTTCTTTTATATTGGTAAAAATATCTTGAATTTTCTTTAAAAACATACATCTTCCAGTCAAATTTATACGCAAACCATATTATACTTTTTTCAGTATTTCATCCATAACCTTTTTTGTATCACCAATTAATGGTTTAAGCCATGTTTTAAAACGTTCTTGTATTTTAGCATGTTGTGTAAATTTTTCTTCCGGCAGAACAAGAAAAGTTTCGGCAAGCATGGCAGAACTCTCATGCAGACACAATAAATTTTCTTCTGCCAGATTTTTTGTACCATTCTGCATTTCAAACGCCCATAAAAAATTATCCAGATAAATGCCTGTATGCGGAATGCGCCCGTAAACCAGCGCTTCCAAAAAGTTTTGCCCTCCAAGCGGCACAAGGCTTCCACCCACAAAAACATAATCAACAAGCGCATAGAGTTCTTTTAAATCGCCGAACCTGTCCCAAACAACAATATCCTGCGCCTGCATTTGCTCATTTTTTTCAAAGAGTTCAGACGCAAAACGAGAAGGTATTCCCTTTTCCAGCAGCATTTTTTTCCATTCGTGAAAGCGTGCCACATGCCGGGGAACAATACAAACTATGCTTTTTGTTTTTGCCGCATGCAATTTTTCAATGAGCGGCAAAAGTTCCTGTTCCTCTTCCTGCCGCACAGACGCAAAAAGATACACACAACATTTCGGCGTAAAAACCTTTTGCAGGGAATTTTCTTTTTTTGCCTGCATGGCAAGGCAAAGTTCCTGATAAACCGTATCAAATTTAATATTATGCATACATTCGCACACGCTTTGCGGAAAAATTTCCTGATAATATTCTTTGTCTTTTTGCCGTGTGGCAAAAATTTTATCAGGATTAATACCTGTAAAAACTGTCTTTATTTTTTTATAGGCTCTATGGGTTTTCTCTGTCATGCGCGCATTGACAATATAAAGGAGACTTTTCTTCTCTCTGCATACGCGCATAAAATTGGGCCATAATTCTGTTTCCAGCAAAATACAAATTTCGGGTCTTGCCAGCGCAAAGGCTTTTTCCATGGATTTTGTATCATCAAAAGGAAAATAACACAGTGAAATTTCAGAGCATTTTTCCGTATATTTTTCCTGCCACGCTGTTTCAAAAGCCTGCTTTCCTTTTTGCAGAACTTCCATGCCCTGTTTTGTCATGCTTGTGCATAAGATATGGAGATGAGCGTGCTCACCATGCTCTTTAGTCAAATATTTCAAAAGGGCAAGCGTCAAATACGCTTCTCCGCCGGAAGCTGCCTGTATCCAAAGCGAAACAGGCTTTTTTTGCGCTAATTCCGCCCATGTCCCGCCAATAACTCGTTCTTCGTACCCCTCACGAAGCCGCTTATGCTTTTTGAGGAACGGCTTTGCAAGCGTCCACAGGAATCCATATAAAAAGAAAAAAAGCTTTTGCAGCATATTATTTTTTCTTCCCTTCGCGTATTTTAAAGGTCAGTCCGGCGCAAAGTCCTGCAATAATGCCCCATAAAACACTGCGCGGCATATTATCCGTAACGCCGAAAAGGGCGGCAAAAATTCCCAAAGAAGAGCCTATCAAAAAGCCTTTCCAAATCGGTGACATATTTTATCCTTTCTTTCCATTGATTATACTTGCATTTTTATCAAGTTCCACGCATAATGGCAATGCAAAATTTTGTGTAAAAAAATCCTTTTATTTTTTCCAAGTTCTGGCTATATTTGCCACACGAAATTTTTTGGACTTACTATGAGCGAAGAATATTTTAGCAAAGAACATTTTGCCAGGGAACAATTTGACTGTATAGTGGTTGGTGCCGGACATGCAGGCTGTGAAGCTGCCATGGCTCTGGCTAAATTAGGGCATAAAACGCTCCTTATTACCAGCAATATAGACAGAATTGGGCATTTATCCTGTAATCCTGCCATTGGCGGACTTGCCAAAGGGCATTTAGTGCGCGAAATTGATGCGCTTGGCGGCTCCATGGGATTATGGGCTGACAGCGCGGGCATTCAATTTCGGATTTTGAACCAAAGCAAGGGACCTGCCGTGCGTTCCCGCCGCGCGCAAATGGACAGGGAAGCCTATATTCGAGTTGTTAAATCAACTATTTTCAAACAAAAAAACATCACGCTCTGGCAGGATATTGTCGAAGATTTAATCACTGAAGAAGTACAGGAAAACGGCGAAACAATCCAAAAAATGTGCGGTGTTGTCACTGCCATCGGCAAAAAATTCTATGCCCCTCATGTGCTTTTAACCACAGGAACATTTCTTTGCGGACTTATTCACATTGGGTTGAAACATTTATCCGGCGGACGCCTTGGCGATGCCGCAAGCATGCACTTATCCGATGCTCTGCGCCGCTTGGGCATTAAACTTGGACGCCTGAAAACCGGCACAACCCCAAGACTGCGCTACGACTCTATTAATTTTGATATTTTAGAAGAACAAAAAGGCGATTTTCCGCCTCCTACGTTTAGTTTTCACGGACACGGAGCAACGCTTCCCCAGATTTCCTGCTATATTACATGGACAAACGAAAAAACCCACGATATCATTCGCTCCGGTATGGACAGATCTCCTTTATTTACAGGTGTTATTGAGGGAACCGGCGCGCGTTACTGCCCCTCTGTGGAAGATAAGGTTGCCCGTTTTCCTGAACGGGAACGGCATCAGGTCTTTATCGAACCCGAAGGAATAAACAGCGAAGAATGTTACCCCAACGGCATTTCCACCAGTCTGCCCCTTGATATTCAGGAAGGCATGATTGCCACCATTCCGGGTCTTGAAAACGCCAAAATCGTGCGCCCCGGCTATGCCATTGAATACGACTACGCCAATCCTGTCCAGCTGAAACCGACCCTTGAAACCAAAAAAGTCACAGGACTTTGGTTTGCAGGACAAATCAACGGAACATCAGGATATGAAGAAGCAGCAGCACAGGGACTTTGGGCAGCTTTCAACGTTGCCGCACGCCTTGAAGGGCGGGAACCGTTCCTTCTGCGCCGTGACCAGGCATATATGGCAGTGCTGGTGGACGAACTTGTCACCAAGGGCACAGAAGAACCTTTCAGAATGTTTACTTCACGCGCAGAATACCGCCTGCTTTTGCGTGAGGATAATGCTGACCAGCGCCTTACCCCTATTGGACGCGAACGCGGTCTTGTGGACGATGACCATTTTGAAATTTTCTCCCAAAAGCAAGAGATTTTAGCAGAAATTTTAGGACTGCTCTGCACAAACAGCATTCGTCCTGACGCCAAAACAAAAGCGATACTTGAAGAAATGGGCGAAGCTTTCCCAACAAAGGCAATTACGTTAGAAGATTTTTGCCGCCGTCCCAATGTACAATTAAAAGATATAACAAAATTCCTGCCGGAATTGGAAAAATACTTGGAAAACTATCCGGAAATTTGTGAAACAGTGGAAATTATAGCTAAATATTCAGGATACTTATCCCGTCAGGAAGAAATGGTGCAAAAAACTGCCAATCAGGAAAAAATCACTTTGCCAAAGGATTTGGATTACACCAATATGCCCGGACTTTCCCGTGAAATTCAGGAAAAACTGAATAAAGTAAAACCGCTCAATCTGGGACAGGCAGCCAGAATTTCCGGTATAACCCCGGCAGCTCTTTCCTGTATTGAAATAGCTCTCAAGAAAAAACAAATGGAAGCAGAAAAATTAAATTAAAATTGATTTTTTTTGTTGACAAAGTTTTCACTTCCATATAATTAAATTCTTCCAGTGACATGAGTCACATTGCGGAACGGTAGTTAAGTCGGTTATAACGCCGGCCTGTCACGTCGGAGGCCGA
>CAOMFZ010000004.1 GCA_948482415.1 uncultured Mailhella sp. | reverse complement strand
TACAGGGAGAGAACTTTTTCAAAAGTTCTTTCCCTGTAAAATTGCAACTATTTCCGGAAATGCTCTAAAGCGAGCAAAAAAAGACTTGTTTATGCATTTGCATAAAAACAAGCCTTTTCTCTATTATTAAAGTATCAAGTATTAAAACTATTAATTAGGCGTAGGAATACGTTTAATACGTCCGCCAAGTTCCTGCAATTTAATTTCCATGCCTTCATAGCCGCGGTCAACATGGTAAATTCTGTCTACGCGGGTTTCTCCCTCTGCGCAGAGCCCGGCAATAACGAGGGCGGCACCTGCACGCAAGTCACTTGCCATAACCGGTGCACCTGCCAGTGACGGTACGCCGCGCACCATGGCAGAATTGCCGGTCAAACGAATATCCGCACCCATACGCACCAGTTCAGGTACATGCATAAAGCGATTTTCAAAAATAGTTTCTTCCACAATACCGGAACCTTTGCACAAAGTCAGCATTGCCATAAACTGTGCCTGCATGTCAGTAGGAAAACCGGGGTGAGGCACGGTGCGGATATCGACAGCATTCAATTCTCCATGGGGCTTTGCCACCACAGCATTTTCTTCAAAACTCAGTTTTACATTAGCAGCTTCAAGCTTACTGCAAAGCGCTTCCATATCCTTATAGGGGCAGTCTTCCACCCGCACTTCCCCATTGGTCATGGCAGCGGCAATGAGATAGGTTCCAGCTTCAATCCTGTCAGGCATAATCCGATAGGGCTTTTCCTGCCTGAGACTTGTCACGCCTTGGATTTTGATTTGCGTTTGTCCCGCTCCCTCGATTTTTGCGCCGCAGCTGTTTAAAAAGTTGGCAAGGTCAACAATTTCTGGCTCACGGGCAGCATTATCCAATATGGTTTCCCCGTCAGCAAGGACGGCAGCTGTCAAAAGATTTTCCGTTCCGCCTACGGTAACCTTATCAAATTGGATATGGGCGCCATGCAGTCTTTTACATCTGCCTTTAATATAGCCGCCGTCAAGGGTAAATTCAGCGCCCATTTTTTCAAGAGCTGACAAGTGCAAATCCACAGGTCTTGCACCAATGGCACAGCCACCGGGAAGAGCCACGCTTGCTTCACCAAGCTTTGCAAGAAGAGGTCCAAGGCAAAGCACAGAAGCGCGCATGGTTTTGACTAAATCATAGGGAGCTTCCGGAATAATTGCATTATCATTGCAGACTTCCATACGATTATTTTCAAAATGCGTATAAAAACCAAGTGTTTCTAATAATTTTTGTGTTGTCTGGACGTCTCTTAAATGAGGAACATTATCAAAAACAACGGTTGTATCAAATAAAATTCCGGCAAAAAGAATCGGCAAAGCTGCATTTTTTGCACCGCTGACCCGTACCGTGCCTTTAAGCGGAACACCGCCATAAATTAAAAGACTATCCATATATCACTCCAAAAATTATTTTCAAAAAAAACTTGACGAAGCAGAAAATTTAACATACAAATTCTTTTCACGGCGGAAGTAGCTCAGTTGGCAGAGCACCTGGTTGTGGCCCAGGTGGCCGAGAGTTCAAGTCTCTTCTTTCGCCCCAGATTTACCCGGACATTGTCCGGGTTTTTTTATGTCTTTTTTTCCTTTTCGTTCTTTTTCATTTTTATTTTTTCCTGTTATTTCAACCGGTTTATTTCTCAATAAAAGCTTTATTCCAAAGGCAAATCAAGCGCAAGCCCAATAGGACAGTGGTCTGAACCGCAGACAGTATCTTCAATCCAGGCATCTGCAATTACAGGCTTTAATTCCTCTGAAACAAAGAAATAATCAATACGCCAGCCAATATTCCTTTCTCTGGCTCTGGTTTTATAAGACCACCATGTATAGGCGCCCTCAACATCACCATGCACATGACGGAACGTATCCACATAGCCGAGTGCTGTCATTTTATCCAAAAACGCGCGCTCTTCCTCCAAAAAGCCCGTATTGTATATATTATCCTTTGGACGGGCTAAATCTATTTCCCTGTGCGCAATATTGAAATCTCCGCAGACTACAATGGGCTTTTCTTTGCGGCATGCTTCGGCATAGGTCAAAAAGCTTTCAAAAAAGCCCATTTTATAGGGTACACGCTTAAAAACGCCTTTCTCCAGCTCCTCGCCGCCATTGGGAAAATAGCCATTAAAATAATGGAAACGGGGAAATTCCAAATGCACAATACGCCCTTCGCCCTGATACGCTGTGTCAGGCAATTCAATTTCCACGTTCAAAGGCGTTAAATGCGTAAACACCGCTACCCCTGAATAGCCTTTTTTCACAAGCGAATTAGCCCAATAACTCTTTCTGCCCAAAGGATGTTTATCCGCCTCGGGAATTTGCTCTTCATGGGCTTTTGTTTCTTGAATACCAATAATATCTGCGCCGCTCCGGTCTTCAAACCACGCCCAATCCTCTTTTTTGCGCACCGCGCGGATACCATTCACATTCCAGGACTGAAAACGTATCATTACAACTCCACGCGTTCGGGCATTTTTTTGGCTTTGCTTTTACCCGGCTCTTCGGTCAAACCTTTCATAAGGTTTTCAATCCCCTGTTTCATGCCCCTGCCCATTTTCATGGCATCTTCATTAAATTTGTCAATATTGCTTTGGAAAGAATCGGAAAAACTTTCCTGACGGGCATAATCACTCATCAGCTGACGTACGGAACAGCCTTTTGCTTTGAGACTTTCTTCCACATTTTGCTCAAAATCTGCAAAATCCTTTTTAGTGATTTTTTCCAGCACAAAAAGTTTCTGCACATGAGGAAGCACACATTCTTTATACACGCCATAGGGAAGCAGTTCCTTTATCATATAAATACCTGCATATTCCGCATAGCCGATATATTCAGCCTGTACAGAATTTTCTGCACCTGGTTCCACGCCAGCAGCCTGTTTTCTGCCCATCAAAAACGAACCGAAGCCCACCAGCGCAATCAAAAGCACCATCGCCATCATTAATATATTTTTCTTCATCGTTTATCCTTAGTTATCCTTATTAGTTAACCCAAAATTCCGGGTGCTCCTGATAATATTGCAGGGCTTTATCCAAATCCGCCGGCGTGTCAACCCCATGCGGAGCTTCACTAATCAGCCGCACATGCATGCGGATACCATTTTCCAAAAGGCGCAGCTGTTCCAGTTTTTCGGTTTCTTCCAAAGGACTGGGAGGAAATTCTGCCATTTTTTCAAGTACGACACGCTTGAAGGCATACACGCCCACATGCCCCACATACGGCGCTTTGCGCACACTGTCACGCGCAAAAGGAATAGGCGAACGGGAAAAATACAGGGCTTCACCGTTTTGCGCCAAAGCAATTTTTACCTGATTGGGAGAAAAAATCCGTTCCTTATCTTTTTCCTCATCAAGCACAACCCCAAGGGTAGCACTTTCGCAATGGGAATTTTCAAAAGGCTCAAGCAATTTTTCCAGCATTTCTTTGCGAATAAAGGGCTCGTCACCTTGGATATTGGCAATCACGGCATCTTCATCCAAATTTAAAATATTGACAGCTTCACGCACTCTGTCTGTGCCGCTTTGGTGTTCTTTTTTGGTATGGACAAAGGGTACCCCAAGAGACTGTGCCTTTTCTTCAATACGTTCATCATCTGTGGCAAGCCACACGCTGCTGAAAACATCTGCCTCATATGCCCGCCTGTAAACATGCCAAAACAAAGGCTTGCCGCCAATCTCTGCCAGGGGCTTGGCAGGAAAGCGGGTTGACGCATAACGGGCAGGAATAATTGCATACGCTTTTTTCATTGTTCACCTCGCTGTGTATTTTTATATAGGCGCTAAAAAAAAGCAAGTAAAACACGCATGCTAAGGAAAATTTTTTATAAAATACGATTTTTTCCTTGACGCTATTTTTCTTTGCTTTATCTTCTAAAAAAAATATTAAAAGTGAAATCTATGAGCAAAGATCTAATTATTGTGGAATCACCTGCAAAGGTTAAAACTATCAAAAAATTTCTTGGAAATAACTATACAGTACAGGCAAGTGTAGGCCATATCCGCGATTTGCCCTCCCGCGAACTGGGCGTTGACGAACAAAGTTTTGAGCCGAAATATGTCACCATTCAAGGCAAGGAAAAAGTTGTGCAGGGATTGCAGGAAGCTGCAAAAAAAGCAAACATTGTCTATCTTGCACCCGACCCTGACCGTGAAGGAGAAGCCATTGCCTGGCATATTGCGCAGGCGATTAAAAATTGCTCTCACAATATTAAGCGTATCCAATTCAACGAAATTACTGCAAAAGCTGTCAAAGATGCCATTGCTCATCCCCGCGAAATTGACCCCAATCTTTTTGAAGCCCAGCAGGCACGGCGTATTTTAGACAGACTCGTTGGCTATAAAATTTCTCCGCTTTTATGGAAATCCGTGAAACGCGGCATTTCAGCTGGACGTGTACAGTCTGTCGCCCTGCGCCTTATTGTGGAACGCGAAGAGGAACGGCTTGCCTTTGTGCCCGAAGAATTTTGGAATTTCAAAGCCCAGCTTACAGCCGGCGGCATGTCTTTCAAGGCAGAACTTGCCAGGGTTAACGGCAAAAAAGTACAAATCCAAAACGAAGAGCAGGCTCTTGCCATTGAAAAAGCTTTGCAGTCAGCATCTTTTATTGTGGAAAGCGTGGAAGAAAAGGAACGCAGCAAAATGCCGCAGGCTCCTTTTACCACTTCCACTTTACAGCAGGCAGCCAACCAGCGTTTGGGCTTTGCCGCCAAACGCACCATGAGCACTGCCCAGCGCCTGTATGAAGGCATTGACATCGAAGACAGAGGGACAACAGCGCTGATTACCTATATGCGTACAGACTCTGTGCGTATTGCGGACGAAGCAAAGTCAGCCGCCAAAGAATTTATTGAGCAGAAATACGGCAGGGATTTTATTGCATCAGGAGGCAAAGGCAGGGATTTCAAAGGCAAAAAAAGCATACAGGACGCCCACGAAGCCATACGCCCTGTTGATGTGACACTCACGCCGGATCAGGTGAAATCAGCCCTTACCCCTGACCAGTACCGCCTGTATAATTTGATTTGGTCACGTTTTGTGGCATCACAAATGGCTAATGCCAAATTCCATGACACTGCCGTCAGCATTGTCTGCAATAATCATGAAATCAAAGCCCAAAGCGATGTGGAAAAGGAATTTTATCCCCTTGAAACACAGTGGAAAACAAAGGGTGAACGCCTTTTATTTGCCGGCTTTTTGACGGTTCTGGCAAGCACGGACGAAAAAGTGGAAGAACTGCCCAAGCTGACAGCCAATGACGTGCTCGGGGTTGAACAAATCAGCAAAGAACAAAAATTCACTCAGCCAAGCCCGCGCTACACCGAAGCATCTCTTGTGCGGGAACTGGAAGAAAAAGGCATCGGACGCCCTTCCACCTATGCCACCATTATTTCCACCATTCAAGACCGCGAATATGTGCGCCTTGACGGTAAACATTTTGTGCCCACTGACCTTGGCAATGTGGTCTGCTCACAGCTGCGCGATAATTTCCCCACGCTTATGGACGTGGATTTCACGGCAAAAATGGAAGAAAACCTTGACAAGGTTGCTGACGGCGAAATGGGCTGGGTCAAGCTTTTGTCTGATTTTTCAGGAGATTTCAACAACACTCTTGCCAAAGCAAGCGAACACATGAAAGCCATAAAATCAGGTGTGGAAACATCTATGCCCTGCCCGAAATGCGGCAAGCCCCTGACCATTAAATTTGGCAAAAGCGGCGAATTTCTGGCTTGTTCCGGCTATCCTGCCTGTACCTTTACCTCAAACTTTATCCGCAATGAACAGGGCGAAATTGAACTGCAAGCCGCTCCTGAACAAAAAATTGTGGGAAAATGTCCAAAATGCGGCGGCAATACGGTGGAAAAACGCTCCCACACAGGTGCACGCTTTATTGCCTGTTCCAATTATCCAAAATGCGATTATGCCGCCCCATTCTCCACCGGCGTTACCTGTCCTCAATGCAAAACAGGCGTTCTGGTTGAAAAAAGCACCAAACGCGGCAAGATTTTTTATTCCTGCAGTACCTATCCAAAATGCGATTATGCACTGTGGGATTATCCTGTGCCGGAGCATTGCCCTGTCTGCGATTCCCCTATTTTAGTACGCAAAAACACCAAAGCCAACGGCGAACATTATGCCTGCCCCAATAAATCCTGCTCCTATAAACGCATAATCGGTGAAGACGGAGAAGAATTTGAGCCAAGTTTTGTACAGATGCCCCTTTTGCCAAGCCAGCTCCCTCCCAAGGCTGATATTCCTGACAAAGAAAGAACAGCCGGGAAAGCCGCAAAAACAGAAGAAAACGGAATGGTTGAGGAAAAGCCAAAAAAAACTCGCAGGACAAAAGCAAGCGGGGCGGATTCTGACACTGAAAAAGCAGAGAAAAAAGCAGGCAGCAAAACTGCAAAAACAACCAAAAAAACTGCCGGAAAAACTGAAGAACAACCGGAACAAAGCATTATGGGAAATGCCCTCAAAACAGAAAAAAACGTTAATCTCTACACAGACGGTTCCTGCCTTGGCAACCCGGGAAAGGGCGGCTATGGAGCAATTTTGGAATTTAAAGGCAAAAAACAGGAACTTTCAGCAGGCTTTTTGCGCACCACCAATAACCGCATGGAACTGCTCGCAGTTATTACCGGATTGAATAAACTCAAGGAAGCCTGCAATGTCAATATTTACACTGACTCCCAGTATGTGGCAAAAGCTATCAGGCAGGGCTGGCTGGAAAACTGGAAAAAGAACGGCTGGAAAAACGCATCCAAAAAGCCCGTCAAAAATCAGGATTTGTGGATAGCTTTAGATACTGCCCTGAACCGTCATAACGTGACCTTTTATTGGATTAAAGGCCATGCGGGACACCCTGAAAACGAACGCTGTGACGAACTTGCCCGCACCTGTGCAGGCTCTGAAAACCTTGCCGAAGACAGCGGTTTTACCGAAGAATAATCTCACTGCTGAAATATAAATTCTCAAGCCGAAAATAACTGCCGAACTGACGGAAAAAGAATGGAAGTACAAAACACCGAACAGAATTTACAATGGGCACAAACCATGCAGGGCACACCATGGCAAAAATGGTCCAGCGCTCTTTTATATTTATCCAGCATTGCTCTGGGCAATATTTTTGTTATCTATTTCGGCATAGGCACCCTGACGCTGACAGACGCCTTTACCCCGGAAAAAGTCTATTTTTCCCTGACCTTTCCTTTAGGCGCGCTCTGGATAGGGCTGACATTCAGCTTCCGCGACTTTGTCCAGCGCTGCTGGTCACATCAAAAATGCTGGATTTGGATGATTATTGCCGGAATTATTACCTATTTTTGGAATAAAGACGTTGCCCTTGCCAGCATGCTCGCCTTTATCGGCAGTGAAACCGTTGACTGGACTGTGTTTTATTTTCTGAAACACAAACAGCTCAAAACACGCGTTATTGTCAGCAACCTGATATCCTGCCCTTTGGACTCTCTTATTTTCGTACCGCTTGCCTTTCATGTGGCATGGTATTCCGACGCTGTCTGGGGTCAGGCTGTGGTAAAATATGTGTGCAGTTTATTTGCCCTGCCCCTTATCCCCACACTGTCATGGTTTTTCAATAAAAAATAAACGCGTTGTTATAGAAAACGGTTGATAATCAATCACCTATAAAACATGTATTCTTGTTTTTCTGAAAGAAAAACAAGCGCTGTGGGGGTATGGGGGAAATCATTTCCCCCATAAAAAGAAAATTTTATAATTATCTTTTGTAGTTATAAAATCAACCTGATACTAAAACAAAGCAAAAATAAAGGATATATACAATGAATACAACAGCTTCTAAAGACGATGTCAGCAAACTCACCTTGCTGGGTGCCGGAAAAACCGAATATAAACTGGACGAACCCTCTGTCTCCATTTTGGAAACATTTCCCAATCTCTTTGAGACAGATTATTTAATCGAAATTGAACATCCTGAATTTACATCTCTCTGCCCCAAAACAGGACAGCCTGATTTTGCGAAAATTTATATTGACTATATCCCCTGCAAAAAATGCGTGGAATCCAAAAGTCTGAAACTGTATTTAGTGGCGTACCGCAATCATAAATCCTTTATGGAAACCATTGTCAATACCATTAAAAACGATTTGGTTACACTTCTGGAACCCAAATATCTGCGCGTGCGCGGTGAATTCAACCCCCGCGGCGGAACCTATTTAAACCCAACCGCCCTGTATGTAAACCCCGCTGTTTCTGCTCCGCAGCTGCTCACCACCTTGCAGTTATTAGGACGCAAAAATTAAAGTACAAAATCACAATTCAATATAATAACCGGCAAATATAAAAATTTTTCCCTTTTATGCCTGCCGGTTATTTAAATTTCATATTTATCTTTCCTTGCGTACCAAGAAGCTAAAAAAGTAAGGGCTGCCTTGTAAAAAACAAGATAGCCCTTGTAAAAACTGGTGGACCATTGGTGACTTGAACACCAAACCAACTGATTAAGAGTCAGCTGCTCTACCTATTGAGCTAATGATCCGTACTCAAATTTTTTATATTTTCATTATGCAATAGTCAAGCATTTTTTGTAAAAAACACAAAATTCCTTTAAATACAAGAAACTTTCTTTTTATAAAATAAAAAAACATACCCGGTAACGATAAAATTTCATTCACTTTGAGCGTGAAATGACAACAAGATAAATTTATCTTGACAGAAACACAAAACATTGATTAAAAAATGACTTGTGCCAACTTAGCTCAGATGGTAGAGCAACTGATTCGTAATCAGTAGGTCGCGAGTTCAATTCTCGCAGTTGGCTCCAGTTTTTAAGGGCTTATGAAAATGAAATTTTCGTAAGTCTTTTTTTTGTTCTCTATTTCCGGCTGAAGAGAAATATAAAAGAACAGGTATGGAAGAACAGGCTAAATGAGAATGACATATTAAGCGGAAACGATTTGAGTATTATGTGCTATCATTTGACTATCAATGATTTCCAGGTATTTAAAAATAAAATTAATTGCAAAATTATTTTTCTTAACAATTTAATTTTTTTAATAAAGTTACAGCGTGCTCTTCAATTTTTTATTGACTCTCATAATTGCCAATATTACTGCGTCAAACAGAATTCTCAAAAATTATGACTTTCTTTGCATTGACTTGATTAATCTTTATAGCTATATTCATATAAAGGTAAAATATGAAATTAATAGTAGCAGGTTTTAATTGGGACACCGGAAACTGGCCAAAATGCGGAAAACACGGAGTTTCAAAAGATGAAATTGAAGAGGCATTCACTTTTTCTCCAAGGATTATGCTCGATCCTTTTCCTGATGAACCTCGAGTACGATTAATTGGAAAAAATAAAAATAACCGTTATATATTTATTGTATTTACGTTTAGAATAATTAATCAACAAACATTTATACGGCCAATAAGCGCAAGATATATGCATCAAAAAGAGGTTATTCATTATGAAAAAACAATCCTTAAAAAAGATGCCTAGTTTTAAAACAGATACTGATGCTGAAAATTTTATGACTGAGGACTTAAGCCAATACGATTTATCCGATTTTACCACTGTTTCTTTTGAATTTGAACAGGAAACAACGCCTATTAATATCCCGCAGCATCTTTTTAATGCTTTAAAAATTAAAGCTATGGCAGAGGGGATCCCCTGCAGCCAATATATAAAACTTGTTCTCAAACAAGCAGTAGCAAATTGATTTTTTTATATTTAAATTTTTCTTTACATAGTAAAAAAGAAAGGACAGCATTTTTCGGTCCTTTCTTTTTTATGCTCTTAGAATTTCCTGCCAATTGTATTACTTGTTTTATTGACAGCTGAAAACCAGCCATAACTGGATAAGATGAAAAGGGATAAGCCTGTTCAGTTAAGAACGCAATCCATCTTATGACATGTACGTTTATCCTGTTTTTGGGAAGCAGAAGATCTTTATTTTATCCCTTGAAACTTTTTTGAAAATGCGCACTCCAGTTTATCATTAATACCCGCAAAAAATTTTTTATTCCGCCGTATTTTTCAATTTTATGGAATATTGTTCTAACCTGTTATAAAATGTTGATTTTTTCATATTCAATATTTCCAGAGCTCCGCCGCTTCCATAAATTTTTCCCTTTGTTTTCCTGAGCACATAAATAATATACTGCTTTTCAACTTCTTCCAGAGAAGGTGCCGGTTCCTGCAGGGCAAAACAAGCGGTTTCCTTTTGCGGCATGGTCCCCTGTTTTTGTTCTGTCTCATTATGATAAAATTCTATTTCCCCCAGCACAACATATTTTTCCAGAACACTGCACAATTCCCGCACGTTTCCTTTCCAGGCATGCTGATACAGTTTTTGATAATCGCTTTTTGGTATTTTATTCATTTCCTTGTCATATTTTGCGCAGTAATAATCATAAATATGCTGTACCAGCAGTGGAAAATCTTTTTTTCGGTCGCGCAGAGACGGAACTAATATTGTAACCATGGAAATACGATAATACAAATCTTCTCTGAAATTTCCCTGCACAACTTCTTTCCATAAATCCTTATTTGTTGCCAAAATCAATCGGAAATTTGAAAAAATCTGTTCATTGCCGCCCACGCGGTTAAATTTTTTATCCTGCAGCACCCGCAGTAATTTTATTTGCATGGGCATGGGCACATCTGCAATTTCATCTAAAAACAAGGTACCATTATGCGCCAATTCAAAAACACCTTTTTTCTGCTGCAATGCTCCGGTAAACGCACCTTTTTCATGTCCAAAAAGTTCGCTTTCAAAAAGTTCCAAAGGGATTGAGGCTAAATGGACACAAATAAAAGGCATATTCACACGGCTGTTTTTATGGATATACGAAGCAAGCTGTTCCTTGCCGACCCCTGTTTCCCCTGTAATTAAAATGGGGATATCCGTATAGGCAATATTCCGCACTTTTTCCAAAACCTGCCCCATATCATCGCCCCAGTAGGGTTCTAATTCATTTTGGTATTTAAAACCTGTATTATACGGACTTGCTAAGGTTTGCGGCTGAAATCTGGTGATATTGCTTCGTATAAAACAATATAAAAACCATGAAAACGCTTTTTTCTCTATTTTATTAAAACCTAAAAAAGCACCCTCATACAAATCATTTTCCAAATAGAGAACATAGACAGAATATTCATTTTTGGGAAAGCAAAAAATACCTATACTGTCAGAAAGCAGTGCATATTCAGGGCTCAGAGCAGTATCTTTCAAACACTGCATGGCTTTTTCTTTAATAAAAGCAAAAGAGAATTTTTCTATTTCAATGGGGCTGAAGTTGAGTGAACCGAGCCAGCTTTCTTTTTGTTTGTCAATTTCAAAGAAAGCTAAACGCTGTGCACTCAATTCTTTCTGCAAAACAAGCAGAAACTGCTGAATATTAAAATAATTCCGGGCATTATTTTCCAATGCCAGCAGCATATTGAGACAGGTATATGTGGAATAAAACGGTGCGGTATCAATAGGATTTTGCTGTGTATTCTTTTTTGCCTGCCAGTACTTCATTTTTTCCAGAACAGATTTCTGCTCTTTCTCTGAAACATATTCGAGCAAAGCTGTGCCAATTTGCTCAATTAATTCAATACAGCCTGATTGCGTTACCTGCTTGAATGCCTTTTCTAAAGATGTTTTTTTCTCCTTTTTATCCTGTACCAAAAATGAACGCCAATAATAGGCTATCCCAATGGTCACGCATGAAACCCCGGCAAAATAATAATCAATCAATTTTTCAATATTATAATTTCCTAAATCCGCACCCTTATTCATATGCAGATCAAACATCATTTCCATAACCTGCGGGTCTGTCATGGGAGCAATAAATTTACCATTAACAAAAGATTTATCAGAATCATCTTTGATAATTTGCACGGCTTTCTGATAATCTTTCTGCAAATACCAATAATATGCTTTTGCACGGCGGATAAAACTTGCGGGGACATTTGCAGAAATATTTTCCAAAAATTCTTCTGCCTCATCCATACATTGTCTGGCAGCGATGAAATTCCGTTTATGTAAAAGCAAAAATGCAGAGTGGCTCAGCCAGCGAATGGCAACATGCATTTTCCCTTTATATTTCGTTGCAATTCTAAAGGACTGAATAATCCCGTAAGAAAAGTTATAATCCCCCAAAACCATAGCCCCAAGGCTTACCTGCAGACAGAAATATTCGTGCAGATAAATATAGGAATGATGGGAAAGCAATGCATACTGCTCATAAATTTCCCGCGCGGCATACATTTTCCCGCGGTAAGAATTCAATAAGCCTTTTAATAACAATAAAAAAGATAATTCTTCCTGTGTTTCAACCTCAATCGTATTTAATTCCAATAAATATAAATCAATAGCTTCAATACACCGTGAATTAAAATTTTTAATTAAATACAGGAGTATTTCCAGAAATAAAATATAGGACTTTCGCATTTGTCCGTTATATTTTAATAAAATTTCAGTAAATTCAATAAGTTTTTGACATTTTGTTATTCTGAAATATAAAATTATTCCAAAAAGCCGATACAGAATATCCAGGATTTTTAATTTTTCCCCAATATTGCACAGCGGTAAAAATATGCGCAGATTATTCAGGCTGTCCATTATTTTATTCAATATGGAAGAAACCGTATTTTGAAAGGAACTGACAGAATTTTCTGCATATACCAATAACTTCTCAATTTCATCCAATTCTGCCGCCAGTATTTTATGTAAGGATAAAATCAACGTATCAAAATCAGAATATTTTTTAGGCGAAGAGCTGTTAAATTCTTCCAAAAATAAATCAGCAGTACGGGCTTCAATCAACTGAATATGATTTTTAATCAATAATTCCGCATTATCGCTTGAATCACCGGAAACTTCTCTGCAATTTTCAAACAGTGCAGCGACCCTTTTATTGAGTTCTTCAAAATCAGTCATACTTTTCCTTTATATCCAAATATTGGACATAGAATATCCATATTCCGGATATATCCATATTTTGGACATAAGTCAATTGAAAATAATTTTAAATATCACTCATAATTTCAGCAAGTTATAAAAATCACAATTTGGTACAAAAATTGCTTTTTATGCACTATCTAACCAATGAAGAGGTCGCCATGTTTTATGGGTGGAAAATAACATTGCTTGGTTCAGCAGGAAACTTTTTATTACAAGGTTCTACCATTTATATTATGAATGCTTTTATTGAGCCTTTAAATACGCTGTATGGCTGGACACGGGCAGACATCAGCACCATCATGTTTTTTGCCGCCATTGCCGGGGCGTTCAGCATGCCTTTATTTTCTTCACTGGCTCTTCATATTCCCCTGCGTATAATTATGGCAGCAGGCGCTTTAATTGGCGGACTTTCCGCCATTGGCATGGGCATAACGGATAATCTTTATCTTTTTGGATTATTGTTTGTATTAACATGGGTTTCCGGACAGGCATTCGGCGGCGTCAGTGCAAATATTTTAATCAATAAATGGTTCAGCCGTTATCAGGGAAAGGCTTTTGGCATTTGCAATATTGGAAATTCTTTAGCAGGTGCAGTTCTTCCCCTCGTGCTTATGCTGTTAATCCAATATACGAACGTTTCCCTGTCCTGGATAATTTACGGCGCAATAATTTTATGTTTTGTTCCTGTTTGTCTTTTTATTATTGTAGAAAAACCTTCTGATATCAATCTTTATGTTGACAATATTAAGAATGCTGAAACAGAAAAAGAAGTAAAAAAAGAGATAGTTATTCCTCTCAAAACAGTTTTGCGCTTTCCTGAAGTGTATTATATCGGCTTCACTTTTGGTTTTATGCTTATGTCCTCAAGCAGTGTTCTCAGTCAGCTTAAACTGCGTTTCACAGATGTTGGTCTGGAATCTTTTACAGCCATGCTTTTGATGTGTTTGACGGCTTTTTTCTGTGCCGTTGCAAAATATCTTTGGGGCTGGCTCTGTGATAAGATTAGTCCTGTTTGGGTAACACGAATTTTAGTAGCTCTGCATATCGGTTCTCTTTTCCTCTTGTTTATTCCCGCCAATATGGCTGTTATCCTTACCTTTACCGTTTGCTTTGGACTCGCCGCCGGCGGTTCATGGGCGGTTATGCCTGCCATTACCGCTTACTTATTTGGCAAGGAACGCTTTATCAGCACCTACAGAGCAATTTCACCTTTCGTCATCCTCAAGGCATTGGGATTTCTCCTGATTGGTTTCAGTTTCTCCTTCTTTGGCTCCTACAACGCAGCATACTGTATTCTTATTGCCGTCCTTTCCTGCTGCTTTATTTTGACACTGCGGATTAAACCGCTGGAAATTTCACAAAAAACGCATCACAATGCGTAAACCTATACAACTTTGGAGGCATTATGAAAAAAATTTTAATAAGCGCATTTTGCAGTCTGGCAATTTTATGTTCTGCATTCATGCAGGAAGCAAAAGCAGCCTATCCTTATGACAGACCCATTAACATTGTCGTTCCCTTCGGTCCCGGCGGAAGTATGGATATTGCGGCAAGAATTTTAGGTGATTATCTTTTGCAGAAACATAAAATCAACGTCAATGTCATCAACAAACCGGGAGGCTCACAAGCCATTGGCATGAATGATGTTCTTCGTGCAAGACCTGACGGTTATACCATTGCATTCCCCACCTTCAGCGTGCTTGCCACTACGCCGAAACTTTCCAATGTTGGCTATGACATCAACAGCGTAAAGCCAATCTGTCAAGTAACCACACTCCCTGCAACCATGGCTGTCCACAAGGACTCCGGCATTAAGACACTGGCGGATTTTATTGAAAAAGCAAAAGCTGACCCTGAAAATACCGTATATGCAACCACAGCGGCAATCTCTTATCAGCGCATTCTCTTCACAAAAGTTTTAAACCGTTTCCATGACGGTTTGAAAGTTCGTCACATTGCCTATAACAGCAACCATGAAGTAAGCACTGCGTTACTTGGAAAACACATTACTGCCGGTGTAAATATTCCAGCCAACATCGCTCCTTATGCTGAATCAGGAGATTTTGTTGTTCTTGCCATTGCAGGTACAGAACGTCACCCCGAATTTCCTGACACACCAACATTTGCAGAAATTTACAAAGACCAAATGACCCCTGAAGACAACAGCTGGATTTCTGTTTCTTCCTGGGGAGGTTTCCTCGCTTCCAATAAAGTTTCCGATGACAAGATTGAAACATTGTCAAAATTATTCAAAGAAGCTTTGGAAGATCCTGAAGTTATTGAAAAATTCAACAAAGTAAAAATTGACATCGTTTATCTTGATTCCAAAGACTTCATGCAGGAAATCATCAACAGCTCCAATTTAGTTGACAGCCTTTTGCAAGGTAAAAAGACTTTAGACTAATCGTTTTACGGAATAAGGAAAGAGTTTTCTTTCCTTATTCATTCCCACCAATTTACTACGTTTACGGGAAATAACATGAAAAATAAAACTGACTTTTCAATAGGCATAGGCATTCTGGTATTTTGCACTGTCATGCTTCAACAAATAATGCTGCTCCCGGCTCCTGCCGGCTCTGAATTGTTTTCAGCCCGTTCATTTCCTTTGGGAATAAATATCTTTCTTTTTATTCTTTCTGCCCTTCTGGTTTACTCTTCCTTTAAAAACAAAAAAACACAATCCGAATGGCCTGAGCACAGAATTGTCATAAGAATAGGACAAATGGCTCTTTCCATTTTATGCTATGTTCTTCTCTTTATTTTTGCAGGCGACATCTCCATTCAAAATGCCTGGTCTGTTGGGACTGTTTTTGCCCTTTCAACCTTTCTCTTTCTCATCATAGCCCAGCTTATCACCGGCTATAGAAATTTGCTCAAAATTTTTCTGATTGCAGGTATCACAACCATATTCTTTTACTTCATTTTTGTACACTTTTTCAAAGTGCCGCTTCCATAACAGGGGGTAATCTGCCATGTTTGAAATGTTTATCAATGCATTTAGTTCTGCCACAACCCTTGAAGCGCTTATCGCAAACTTTATCGGTGTTGCCTTAGGCATTGTTTTCGGCGCACTGCCCGGACTGACAGCTGTTATGGGTGTTGCATTATTAATTCCTTTAACCTTTGGTTTTCCGCCCGTTACTGCCTTTTCTGCCCTTTTGGGCATGTACTGCGGAGCGATTTATGCAGGCAGTATCACGGCAATTTTAGTCAGTACCCCCGGCACTGCTGCGGCAGCGGCAACCATGCTGGAAGGTCCCAAACTGACAGAAAAAGGGCAGTCCCTGAAAGCCCTTGAAATGACCACCTGGGCATCTTTTATCGGCGGTGTATTCTCCTGCTTCGTTTTGACAACCGTTGCCCCGCAGCTGGCAAGCTTTGCGCTGGATTTCAGTGCGCCTGAATACTTTGCTCTGGGCTTTTTTGGCTTGACCATTGTTGCCTCTCTTGCGGAAGGGGCCTTATTGAAAGGCTGCATCTCCGCCTGTCTCGGACTGCTTATTGCCATGATTGGCATGGATCCGCTTTCCGGAGACATGCGCATGACTTTTGGCAGTGTTAACCTTATGAGCGGTGTAGCTCTGGTTCCCGCTCTAGTTGGACTCTATGCGCTTTCTCAGGTTCTTGTCACCCTTGAATCCACCCTTAAAGGCACGGTTTTAAACGCAGCCAATATTTCCCGTAAGGGTATTGGTCTGAAAGAATTTTGGCTCTGCAAAAAAGCATTGGCATTGGGCTCAATTATTGGAACATTTGTGGGCATTATTCCTGCTACAGGTTCCGGGACAGCCTCCTTTGCCGCTTACAGTGAAACCAAAAGATATTCAAAAACACCTGAAGAATTTGGCAAAGGTTCTCTTGAAGGGATTGCCGCAACAGAATCAGCTAACAACGCTGTCACAGGCGGAGCATTAATTCCGCTTCTGACTCTTGGTGTGCCCGGTGACGTCGTCACAGCCATTATGCTCGGCGCATTGATGATTCAGGGACTGACCCCCGGTCCGCTCCTCTTTCACGAACAGGGAACGCTTGTTTACAGTATTTTTATTGCTCTTTTCCTTTCCAACCTTTTTATGCTTATCTGCGGCTTATGCTCTGTACGAATTTTTGCAAAGATAGTCCAAATTCCCGGCGGTATCTTAATGCCCATAGTCAGCACACTTTGTGTTGTAGGTGCCTATGCTCTTAATAACAGTAATTTTGACCTGATCTCCCTTATCTTCTTCGGAGGATTGGGCTATATTCTGACCAAGGCATCAATCCCTTTGGCTCCATTATTATTGGCAATGATTTTATCAGGCATTATTGAAACAAACTTCAGACGAGCCATGAGCTTATTCAATAATGACTTTACCGTCTTTTTCACCCGTCCAATCAGTGCATTCTTTGTAATCATAAGCTTAATTATTCTTATTCGGGTTATTTACAAGGAAATCAAAATGCACCGCAAACCGGCTGAAGATAACTAGGAGAATACCATGACTGCTGCAACACAAATCTATTACAACGGCACTATTATTACTATGGACCAAAAAAATTCCATAGTGACCCATTTAGCTGTAAAAGATGATACAATTCTTGCTGCCGGTTTTGAAGAAATTATGCAGTATAAAGATAAAAACACCATTTGCATTGACCTCAAAGGAAAAACCCTGCTTCCCGGCTTCTATGACGGGCACAGTCACCTCATGCGGGCAGGACAGCAATTCTTATACTTCCTTGACCTTTCTGCCTATCCTATTGGAAATTTACACACCCTCGAAGAGACTGCCCAAAGAATTAAAGAACATATTAAAACCGTAGCAAAAGGCGAATGGGTTATCGGAGCAGGTTTTGACGAAACAGCTCTCAAAGAATCAAGACATTTCACCCTGCAGGAACTGGACGAAATTGCTCCTGAAAATCCTTTTATTATCCGCCATATTTCCGGGCACCTTCTTCTGGCAAACTCCCTTGCCTATAAAAAAGCAGGTATTACCAGGGAGACGCCAAACCCTGCCGGTGCCCGTTACCGCCACGATGAAAAGGGAAATTTGACCAGCGTTGTAGAAGAACCCGCTGCCATGGAACCTTTCTTCAAAGCCGGCTTGCCCATGACAGATGAAATGTGGCAAAAATCCGTTGAATATGCTTCAAAAGTCTATATTTCAAAGGGCATAACAA
This sequence comes from uncultured Mailhella sp., assembly GCA_948482415.1. Taxonomy (GTDB): domain Bacteria; phylum Desulfobacterota; class Desulfovibrionia; order Desulfovibrionales; family Desulfovibrionaceae; genus Taurinivorans. Next base: position 10,594 of record CAOMFZ010000004.1, on the reverse strand, counting down.
CAGCTCAGGACGGCAATGTCACCCAAAACATGTGGGATAATTTCTTCAAAGCCCATGAAAAAAATATGCTCCATTGCCGTGTGCAGCTGCTGCCCCGCTATCCTTTAGGCTATATGGATCTTGACAGTTTTGAAAATCCAAAAGCCGGCACACAGCTTACTGAAGACAAGTATATTTCTTTAGGTGCGGTAAAACTGCTGCAGGACGGCAGTATACAGGCATATACAGGCTATTTGTCACAGCCTTATCACAAAATAATTTATGACACTCTGCCCAATGATAATACATGGGCTGGCTATGCCATTCATAAAAGAGAAGCTCTCTGCGAATTGGTCCTCAAATTCCATAGACAAGGCTGGCAGGTTGCTATTCACGCCAATGGAGACGGTGCCATTGAAGATATTATCTGTGCCTTTGAATACGCACAGCAAAAATGCCCCCGAAACGACACCCGCCATATAATTATTCACTGCCAAACTGTTCGGGAAGATCAGCTTGACCGTATGCAGAAAGCAAAAATTTTGGCTTCATTCTTTGTTACCCACACCTATTTCTGGGGTGACAGGCATAAAAATATCTTTTTAGGCAAAGAAAGGGCTGAACGAATAGACCCGCTGCAAAGTGCGCTGCGCCGCCGTATTCCTTTTACCCTGCACAATGATACCTATGTAACGCCTATTGACCCGCTTCTCTCGGTTTGGTCTGCTGTCAGCAGAAAAACAGCAAAAGGAGAAATTTTAGGCAAAGAACAGCAAATTGATGTTTATAACGCACTCAAAGCTATTACTGTCTGGGGAGCGTATCAATTCCATGAAGAAAAAATAAAAGGCAGTCTTGAAGCAGGGAAACTTGCAGATTTTGTCATATTAAGACAAAACCCTCTTGCTGTCCCAAAAGAAGATATCAAAGATATTGTCATTTCTTCAACCGTTATCGGCGGCAGATGTGTCTATGGCTCTCTTGAGTAATCCTAAATTTAAGGAGAAATTATGAAATTAATTACAGCTCTCAATATAGTCTTATTAAATATGCTCTTTCTTTTCTCTCCATCAGCATATGCCGATGAAACAGAAATAACAACGGCATGGCAAAGCGAACATGAAGCCTTTATCCCCTGGTATGCTAAAAAAATGCAATGGGATAAAGAATTGGGTATAAACCTGAAACTGCTCCATTATCAATCCGGTGATGAAATTGCAAAATCCCTGCACGCAACCGACTGGGTTGTAGCCGGCATCGGCATGAAACCTGCCCTGACTTCAATCTATGCCCATCAAATGCTTTTGGTCGGTATTGCCAATAACGAATCAAACGCAAATGCCGTTTATGTCCATAAAGACAGCCCTGTTTTATCCGTAAAAGGACAAGTTCCCGATTATCCTGACCTTTACGGCTCAAAAGAATTAATCCAAAACAAAACCGTGCTTTATACGCAAAATACGTCAGCGGAATTATTGCTTGATGTCTGGCTTAACCGCTTTGCATTGTCATTAAAAGATGTAAAATTGAAAAGCTTTGACCCAAGAGCTGCCTCAGGGGCTTTTAAAGCAGGTATGGGCGATATCCTCGTTACATGGTCACCCTTTACCTTTTTTGCTGAAAAAAACGGTTTTACCCAAATTGCCAACGGAAGTACCTGCAAGCTTGATCAATATGTTTTTCTCGTCGCAAATCAGGATTATGCCTCCCAATACCCCGAACATATAGAAAAAGTTTTGCAGGTATATTTCAAAGGCATTGACTGGATGCAAAATACGCCAAAAGAAGAAGTCGCAAAAGAATATATGGAATTTTACAAAGAATGGGTGGGACAAGACCTCGATATGGAAACAGCCTTGATCGACTTGGATTTGCACACACTCTATCCATTGGCGGAACAAATTAATATGTTCAGGGTCAACGAAGAAAATCAAAGTATCGTCAAAGACTTCCTGCTGAAAATGATAAATTATTACAACGAACAGGGAAAAATCGAAGACAAAGACTTAACCCGTCTGCTGCGTCTGGACAATGTCTCTGACAATTTCCTCAAAGCAATACACAAATAAAAATCTCTCTCATTATCCCTCTGGAACGTTTCCGGAAGTAATTGCAACAAATATTTACGAAAATAATCTAAAAAAACTCTCTCCAAATTAAAAGTTTTTGCGGGGGAGTGTGAGGGGAGAACTTTTTTCAAAAAGTTCCCCCTCACATACTAAAAAAACAAAAACTAGCAGTTGACCATGGAAACAGCGAGACCGCCGAGGGACGTTTCTTTGAATTTGGCATTCATTTCCCGTCCTGTTTCTCCCATGGCTTCGATTGCTGAATCAAGGCTCACTCTGTGACTTTTTGGGTCTTCGGAAATGGCAAGCAAAAAGGCATTATAGGCTTTGACTGCGCCCACGGCATTGCGTTCAATACAGGGGATTTGGACATAGCCGCCCACAGGGTCACAGGTCAGTCCAAGATGGTGCTCAAGGGCAATTTCTGCGGCATTGGCGGTATAAATGGCATTAAAACCGCGGGCATGGGTCAGCATGGCAGCGGACATGGCAGACGCAACGCCCACTTCCCCCTGACAGCCCACTTCTGCTCCTGCAATAGCCGCATTATGCTTTGCCAGAAAGCCGATTGCCACCGCAGCCAAAAAACCTTCGCGCACTGCCCTGTCTCCAATATGCATGTCATAGCGCATGGCATAGAGAAGGGCGGGCAAAACCCCGGAGGCTCCGCAGGTTGGCGTTGTGACAATAACGCCGCCGTCAGCATTTTCTTCTGCCGTTGCCATGGCATAGGCATTTAAATGCGTTAAAAATCGTTCATGGGCAATATTATGTTTTTGGGCTTTTTCATAGAGCATGCAAGCTTTTCTCTGCACATTGAGCGTTCCCGGCAAAACGCCTTCTTTTGCCAGCCCGCGCTTGACGCCCATAATCATGGTTTCAATAAGTTCGTCCAAATATTTCAGAACTGCCACACGCGAATTTCCGGTGATTGCTGTTTCATTATCCAGCAGGAGTTCATGCAGGGTCAGCCCGGTCTGCTCCAAGCGGCGCTGTAAATCGCGCATACTTTGATAGGGGTGAATGGGCTTGCCAAAGGTCGGCGCTTTCCAGCCTTTCCATTGAATAAAGCCGCCGCCAACGGAATAATATTCCCGCTCAAAAAGCGTCTCGCCCTCTGTATCCATGAGAGCAATAACCAGCGTATTATTATAGGGAAAATCATGGACAACATTGTCATAAATCACATTGCGCAGAGAAAGGGTAATGGGAATTTCTCCGAGCATCTGTGTATAATGCTCATCAGGATTATTGCTGATTTCCTTGAGCAGACCGGCAGGGCATTTTTCCGGACTATGCCCCAAGAGCCCTGCAAGCACAGCAGCACATGTTCCATGCCCCTTGCCGGTAGCACTCAGGGAACCGTATAAGCGCACCAGAAAGTGATTGGGCTTCTTCTGAAAAGAGGGCAGTTTTTCACGGCACAGGGATAAAAAATCATAGCCGGCTTTCATGGGGCCAATGGTATGGGAACTGGAAGGACCGGGACCGCATTTGAGCAAATCAAAAATACTTGTTTCCACTGGCGCAACCACAAGACTGCGTCTTTTTTGTTCCTGAAAAAGTTTATTAAGGGCAGCCATAAAGACCTCCGTGCCGTTCGTACTTTTTCTATGTATATAATAAAAAAGGCTGTTCGTAAACAGCCTTTTTTCTCCTCTTTATTTCACAGAAAGAGAAATTTTCAAAACGTTTTAATTGTTATTATAACACAGTCTGAACCTTAGAGCATTTCCACTTAACATTAGGAATTTTTATGCAGGGGAAAAACTTTTATAAAAGTTTTTTCCCCTGCACCCCTTTACAAAACTTTTTAAAATAAATTTCCCAGAACAACAAGAAATGACATAATAAACAAAACCGTTATGGACAACGTCTATAACGGTTTTGCGTGTAGGGGGTTTGGGGGAAATCATTTCCCCCAAGAGAAAATAAAAATATATTAGAACATGCCGGGAATCTTAATACCGCCGGTAATTCTGGAAACTTCGCGTTCCATATCAGCTTTAGCGATGCGGTTTGCTTCGTTGACAGCGCTGACAATAAGATCTTGCAGCATTTCGACATCGCCTGTTACTTCCGGGGAAATGGTGATAGATTTCAATTCATTCTTACCGTTAACGCTTACTTTGACCATGCCGCCGCCTGCGCTTGCTTCCACAACGCGTTCAGCCATTTCTGCCTGTAATTTTGCCATCTTATTTTGCATAACTTGTGCCTGGCGCACTAAATCATTCATGTTTTTCAAGGTGATACTCCTTAATTTTTTCTGTCATGTTTGATGTCGTAACATCTGTATATCTCAGCCCCAAATTCCTTCATAAGCATTTGAATTTGTGAATTATTTGAAGCTTTTTCGCGCAGTTTTTCGTCACTGACAAGTTCATATGCCACAATAGTGACCTGTATTTTAACTGTTCTTCCTAAAAAAGTACAGAGCAAGTTTTCAAGCTGTTTTTTAGCCTTATTAAATGTTTCTGCCTGATAATTGGCAATTTTTATATAACAATTTTCCTTGGCTAAAAAACCTTTTGCCCCCTGTAAACGTGTGATAGAGTCTAGCGGAAAATCATGTTCTTCGCAATAACCTAAAAATGCCTGCCAATCAAGGGGTTCTCTTTCTTCCTCCGGAATGACATTTTCATCAAATAAATGAGGGGCAAAAGACGTATCCACACTTCCGGCAGTGGCAAGCCGTTCTTCTTCGTCAGGATAATCAGCATAATCATCCGATGCGAAATCATCAAGGGGAGCATGAATAATATTGACCGCGTCCACAGGAACAATTTTGCCTGCGGGAGGAACAATTTTTTTCTGCGCAGGAGGATTAAATGTACGGTCTTGATTTTCAGCCTGTATTTTTTGCGCTTCTAAAATCTTTTGCTGAAAACGGTTTTTTATCTCGCTGAGGTTTTCCTGAGCAGGTTCTTTTACCGGTTCATTTGCTCTGTCAAATTGAGGACGTTTTTTTTCTTCCAAGACAGGCGGAACAAAACGCTTTTTCTCTGTTTGCAAAGCTGTGGAACCAGCAGGAGAAACAGGCATTTCAGCCTGTTTTTCAGGCACAAAAGAAGGCGTAAACAATTCTTCAGCAGGACTGCCTGTTTTCTCTTCCTGAAAAGTATCCTGCCGGATATTTTCTTTTGCGCTCACGGCTTGAGAAACAGTCTTTTGCAGACTGTTTTCAGATTGGGTATCTCTTTTTTCAGAAATATCTTCATGTATGGAAAGTGCCGTTCCTGCCCCTTTTTGTACAAGATTTCCCTTGTCAGGGGCAATTACTCCCCCAATTTGCTCTTATTTGGGCTGCCGTCACTTTTTTCTTTTTCGGGCAAAATTACATTTTCAAGGGGCAGCAGCCGAGGCAGTAAGGTCAAATTGAGCAGCAATAATTCAAGGGCAGACGCAGGCTCATAACTTTGCAGAATGCGGCGCTGATTTTCCAAAACCATTTGCCAGCCCGCATGAAGAAAAGCCGCGGAAAAATAACTTGCCTGTTCTTCAAGGCGCACCACTTCGCGAAGCGGCAAATCCGCAAGTATGTCTTTTCCTGCTTCTTTGAGCACAAACAAATTCCGCAAAAGGCGCACCAGTTCCCCTAAAAAGAAACCAATATCAATGCCCTCTGCCAAAATATCACGCACCAGCATGGTGGTTTTTGCCACATCCTGATTCTGCATAGCCTGCAAAAGCCTGTCCATGACCTCAATGCCGGCAAGTCCAAGGGTTTGGCGCACAACGCGGCTTTCTAACTTAAACCCCTCAATATCATTGGGAGAAAGGGCAAGGCACTGCCCTAAGAGCGACATGGCATCACGCACACTGCCCATGGCACGGCGCGCAATCAGGGACAACGCGTCATCTTCATAGGCAATCTGTTCATTTTTCAGGACTTTTGCCAAATGCTGTTCAATCTTTTGTTCAGGAACCTGCTTGAAAACATAAAGCTGACAGCGGCTCAAAATAGTAATGGGAAATTTATGCTGCTCTGTGGTGGCAAGAATAAAAACCACGCCGCGGGGCGGTTCTTCCAAAGTTTTTAACAGCGCATTGAAAGCTTCTTTTGTCAGCATGTGCGCTTCGTCAATGATAATGACTTTATAGCGCCCCTCTAACGGAGAATAGCCCACAGAATCACGAAGTTTACGGACATCGTCAATACCGCGGTTTGACGCACCGTCGATTTCAACAACGTCTACAAATGCCCCCTGGGTGATACGCCTGCACGCTTCACATTCATTGCAGGGTTCACCCGTGGGAGCATGTTTACAATTCAAGGCTTTGGCAAAAATTCTCGCAAGGGTTGTTTTCCCAACGCCGCGTGTTCCGCTCAGCAAATAAGCAGGCGCAACCTTATCCTGCGCCGCCGCAAGCGAAAGTACTTTTTTAACTGTATCCTGCCCTACAACTTCGGCAAAAGTCTGCGGGCGGTATTTTGCCGCAAGAGAAATATTTGCCATAAACGACCTGTAAAATTAGAAAGTATAAGGAGTAAGCCAATCCTGATATTTTGGATTGGTACCCTGTACAATTTTAAAGAATTCCTGCTGCAGATGTTTGGTAACATCACCGGCTCTGCCTTTGCCGATTGTACGATGGTCAACTTCACGCACAGGGGTTACTTCCGCAGCAGTACCGCTGAAGAATACTTCGTCAGCACAGTAGAGTTCGTCACGGGTAAATTGTGTTTCCACAACTTCATAGCCCAAATCTTTGGCAAGGGTAATCACGCTGGCTCTGTTGATACCTTCGAGAATAGAAGTCAGCGGAGTTGTTTTAATGGTCTTGCCGCGGACAATAAAGACATTTTCGCCGGTTGCTTCTGAAACAAAGCCGTTGGTATCAAGCATAAGCGCTTCATCATAACCGTCCTGCACAGCTTCAACTTTAGCGAGCACGGAGTTTACATAGTTGCCGCTGGCTTTTGCTTTGCCCATAAGAGTATTGGGATGAATACGGCTGAAAGAACTTGTTTTTACGCGCACGCCCAAATCAAGCGCTTCCGCACCGAGATACGCACCCCAGTTCCATACGGCAATAATAGTATTCATGGGATTATTGCCCGGATAAACGCCAAGAGTGCCGTAGCCCACAAAGCTGAGCGGACGAATATACGCAGATTTCATTTTATTGGCAACAAGGGTATCAATGGTTGCTTTGCAAAGTTCATCAACAGTATATGGACATGGCAAAGCCAAAATTTTTGCAGAATTTATCATACGCTGAATGTGATCACGAAGTCGGAAAACAGCAGATTGACCATTTGCACACTTGTAAGCGCGGATGCCTTCAAAATAACCGGTACCGTAATGCAAGCCATGAGTAAGAACGTGAATTTTTGCTTCATCCCAGGGAACAAGTTTCCCATCAAACCAGATGTATGGGGTTGGTTCTAATCCTGCCATAATTTTTCCTCCAATATACAGCATGAATATTAAGTGTATGACTGGAAAGTATACTTCCCAAGTCCTCCACGGTCAAGCATTATTAGCGTACCCTAAAAATATTTATGAAGATTTTTCCTTTTTTACAATTTTGTCTATTTCATTTCAAAACCTGTCAATGCACATAACACAGCTTAAATAATACAAAAATTAAAGCCTGCGTCTTCTTTTTTTCCTTGCAGATTGCCGGAAACTTTGCTAAAAATCTGTTTTCCATTTCATAACTTTTAACCAATGCACGGGAGAAAAAATGGATCTTAACGCCTATTTTAAAATTAAAGAAAAAGGTTCCTCTGTCCGCACGGAAATTATGGCAGGGGTCACAACCTTTATGACTATGGCGTATATTCTTGCGGTTAACCCTGCAATACTAAGTGCCACCGGCATGGATATCGGCTCTGTTTTTGCAGCAACGGCAATAAGCTCTGCCATTGCCACCATTATTATGGCTTTTTATGCCAATCTGCCGATTGGACTTGCTCCCGGCATGGGCATCAACGCTTTTTTTGCCTACAGCGTTTGCCTCGGTATGGGGTATTCCTGGCAGTTTGGATTAACCGTTGTGCTGGTTGAAGGTTTTATTTTTGTTTTTCTGACCATTACCAACCTGCGGGAAAGTATTTTAAACTGTATCCCTATTGCCCTCAAGAAAGCCATTTCAGCGGGCATTGGGCTTTTTATTGCCTTTATCGGCTTACAGGCTTCCGGCATTGTTGTAAAGCACCCCGCCACGCTGGTTGCCATGGGCGATATTGCCAGCCCTCAAGGCTTTGTTGCCGTTATCGGGCTGCTGGCTGCTTCCATTATGCTTGTGCGCAAAATAAAGGGAGCACTCCTTTACAGTATTTTATTTGCCACCTTTGTAGGCGCTTTTATGGGTGTTACCAAAATTGATGAGATTTCTTTCTCCAGTTTTTTTTCCCTGCCAAACGTTGCCCCCACCTTCTGGCAATTTGATTTTTCACAAATCCTCAGCATGGATACAGTGATTATTTTATCAACCCTGCTTTTTGTGGACCTTTTTGACACCGTGGGAACGCTTATCGGTGTTGCCACAAAAGGCAATATGCTGGACGAACAGGGGAGGCTTCCTCAGGCAAAGCAAGCCTTTTTTGCAGATGCCATTGGCTCCATTGCCGCAGCTGTTTTTGGTACTTCTGCTGTCACCTCCTTTGTGGAAAGTGCCAGCGGTGTTGCTGCAGGCGGACGGACAGGTCTTGCCGCCCTGACTATTGCCATTTTATTTTTGATTTCCTTGTTTCTGTCCCCTCTTTTTATCCTTATCCCTTCTGCTGCCACCGCACCTACGCTTATCATTGTGGGGCTATTTATGATCAGCTCTTTGAAAGATGTTGATTTTGACGATTATGCCCTTTCAATCCCCATGTTTGTAACCATTATCGGCATTCCGCTGACCTACAGCATTGCTCACGGCATTGCCTGGGGCATTATCAGCTATGTATTCATTTTTCTTCTTATTGGCAGAATCAGGGAAGTGCACCCCCTGGCAGCCATTCTTGCCATTATTTTCATCATCAAATTTATGTTTGAATAAATACAAATAAACCCCATAAAAAAGCCTGTCTATAACAAACAGACAGGCTTTTTTATTTTCTTTTACCCGTTCTCAGTTCTTACTTTGCTGAAGCCGGATTCTCTACCTTTGGAGGTTTATTTCCATTAGGGGAAGGTTTAAAATCAAGCAGGGTCATCCAGTCAGGGCAATTGGGAGCAAGTTTGCGGATTGGCTTAAGGTCACGGCCTTTCAGCTGTGCGGAATCAGCAGCATAACGGAAAGAACGGTGAATTTGCGTCCATGGATTTTTATCTTTCTTCACACAATAAGGAACATCACCGGACATGGGGTTGACAAATTCCCATACAACTTCGCCGTCCGGAGTGACTTCAAACAAGTGTCCATTGTTGGTTGAAGTGATTTGCCAGTTGCCGTTAGGAAGTTTTTGTGCGGCGCTTTGATAATCGGAATAGAAACTGTTGGAATCATCGGTTTTGAACGTCCAGACAATTTCACCGCCGTTGAATGTGCCGTCACGTTTAATTTCATACACTGCACTGTGGTTGCCGTTTGGACGCATGGTACCGTTATCAAAAATACTTACATTGCCGTTAGGCAGCCAGTTACAGTCATGGGAACCGAATAAAATTTGGTCGCCGTTGCGGGCATATCCCTGTACTTTTGTACCTGCGCCATAAGCGTACGGGTTACCCCAGCGCCAAACCATTTTCTTGGTTTTACGGTCAATGATATACATTTCGCCCCAGTCACGGGAGTTTACAAGATATTGATCAGTTTCCGGGTTGTAGCGGATTGAATTCCAGTGAGTCCAGTCCGGACCGGCAAAATACGCAGGTTTATAACCATAGGGAAGGTGATAATTGGGATTCCATTGGTCTTTTGCTGTACCGATATTGTCTTTTACATGGAATTCCCAGACAACATTGCCTTTGGGGTCAACTTCAATAATGGAATCCGGCCATACTCCTTCGAGAACTTTTCCGTCAGGATATTTAAAGCCGTTCTTGTAGATAGTTGGGTCATGAGGGTCACGTCCTTTGGCAATCATTTCATCCCAGGACATTTTTTCCCATACCAGCATGGCGGTATTGCCATTGGGCAGACGGTCAAAACCATGGTGGGCAACTCTGTTTTTATCACGCACAGTGTATTCCCATACGACATTGCCGTCCCAGTCATATTCACGCAGGGAACCGTGCCAGCCGCCAAAGGTTACAGGAGAATCCGGACCCTGTTCGGCACGGAGCAAATTGCCATTGGGGAGAAGTTCTGCCATAAAAGCCTGACGGCCGTTATGATCCCATTCATGGACAACATTCCCTTCAAGATCAATAAGATATGATTTAGTTCCGCCTAAATGGTTGGTATAAAAAACATACCCGCCATAGGATTTGTCTTTTTGATAATGAAGAACACCCAAAGGACCGCAAATAGCCTCATATGCTTCAGAAACAGATGGACTGAAACATATGCCGGCAGCTAAAACTGCACCGGCTAAAATTGAAACAAGTATACTGCACCCTATTAACAAAGTATGAAAATTAAGAGAGTATATTTCAACCAAG
>CAOMFZ010000003.1 GCA_948482415.1 uncultured Mailhella sp. | reverse complement strand
TTTGCAGGGGAAAAACTTTTAGTAAAAGTTTCTTCCCCTGCACCCCTTTACAAAATTTTTTAAGCTTAATTATAAAATTTATTTGCAATTATTTCCAGAAATGCTCCAATTTGAGCCGCATAAAAATCCCTAATCTTTTTTTTATAGTGTCCGAAAAGAATAATGAGATTTTATAAAAGGTTTGGTGTATTATGAAAAAATCTTTTTCTCTTATTCTTTTGAGCTGTGTTTTTGCACTGCCTGCTTTTGCGCAGACGGCAGTACCGTCATCCGGACAAGTATCAGGACAGGCAGCGGCACAGACAGCCAATCAAACAAGCCAAAGCACGAAAACAACAACGACAAAAACGACAACAGAACCTGTGCAGGTTAATGTAACGATTAATAATTCTGCTTCTGCACAGGGAAATACACAAACAACCACGATTGATAATACACAAAATCAAAGTTCTGCGCCTGCACCGGCAAGTCAGGGCACAGCAGGTACCGCCGGTTCAAAATCCCTGTTCGGCGATTATGCTTCTTCTCCTTATCATAGCAATATGCAGGTGGAAATGCTCCGTAATTCTGTATGGACTTCTCTTGTTCCCCGCAAAAAACTGTATCAGGACCCTGCCGCAGGCAATGCTCCCACCCGGTATTATGGTAAAAAATCAAGCACAAAATCAAAAAGCCAAACCGCACAGGCAAATAAAACTAAATCAGGTACGACAAAAAACAATACGTCAAAAGCGGCAAATATACAGGCAAATAGTACACAAAATATCAATCTGGACGCCATAAAAGAAAAGCTTGCCAGCGGACAGATAATTTTATTGGAGCAAAAAGACGGAGAAATTTGTATCCCGCTGGAACAATTTACACAGCTGACAGGACAGAAGCCGGAACAAATTCCAGGACAAGTACAAGTTCAGGGAACAACTGCGCCTGCCGCAGCTGAAAACGGCAGTGTCAATAATTCCGATTTCTATTCTCCTGTAAATTCAGTAAACGAGGCTCATGGCAGTGCCGCTCCTGCCGGTCAGGCTGCTGATACAGGCAGTTCCTCTGCTCCTTTCAGCCCTGCAAATTCTGTAAATCCTGCCACCCCTGCCAGTCCTGCAAATTCAGCAAATGCAGTGGGTTCTGCGGCTTCTCCCGCTAATCCGCCAAGGACAGTAACACCTCTTGGCGGCGGTACTGAAAATGATATTTTTGCCATTCCCAGCAACCCTTTTGACCCGGTAAGTCCTGCAACGTCTGCAAATCCGGCAATTACAGGAAATAACAGCAATCCTCAAGGACAAGGTTTTTCAGGGCAAAATCCCATAGCGCGTGAGCCTCTGGCTCCGCAAGTTTCTGCACAGCAGGGAAATACAGCTTCCCAAAGAGATATCAGCGTAACGCAAAATACCGCAGGTACGCAAAATACGGCTAATGCGCAAATGACTGTCGGTACACAGACCAATCCATAAAATAATTTCAGCACCTAAATTTTATAGTATAATAAATTCAATATATTACAATTTAAAAAATAATTTGAATACAGAAAAAAATGTGCTATAAGGTTCTTTGAATTTCAAAAAGGTCTTTGAGAATGAAAAAAATATTTTCCTTTGTTTTTTTATTTTGTTTGGTCTTGGCTGCGCCTGCTTACAGTGCAACCATGGTGGATATTTACGGTCCGGGGCAAAATATTGTTAATTTAAGCATGGCAAAACCGCTTACTGCGCCCAATGTTGAAGCAAAGGGCTTAGGGGTGGATCTCGACAGTAAAATTCGTTATAATTTGTCCTATTTGCCTTTTATGAATTTAGTTCCTGACGTCAATATTTTAGGCGGAACGGTTTTAAGCGCATGGAGCGGTGCAAATCTGGATTTCCGCCGTTTTCAGATTGGCGGTGCGGATTTGCTGATTACAGCATACTGGCCGGGCGGCGACAGCAACGGCAGCAAGGTGGAACTTCGCGTTTTTGAAACATTTTCAGGTAAATTTATTTTTGGCAATGCCTATAATAATATCACCGACAAAGAAACAGAAGCAGTTGCGGATAAATTCTGCGCTGATTTGATGAAAGTACTGACAGGAAGCGGCGATTTCTTCCTTTCAACCCTGACCTTTGCCAAAGATGAAAGCAAAAGCAAACGTGATATCTGGATTGTTTCCCCAACCGGCAAACATTTACGGCAAATTACTTCTTTGAAAGGTATTGCCATGTCTCCGGCATGGTCTCCTGACGGACGCTATATTGTATTCAGCCACATTGACGAAGGCTCCCATGCGCTTGGCGTTTGGCAAAGTGCCAACGGCAAAGTACAGCGTATCCGTTTCCCCGGCAATACGGTTATTGGTCCAAGCTTCATGCCTGACAACAAAGTTGCAGTCAGCCTGTCTTCCGGATCTCAGCCTGATATTTATTTGCTTGATCACCGTTTTAAACGGGAACGTGTGTTGGAAAACAGCGCATCTATTGATGTTTCCCCCACCTTTGACCACAGCGGAACAAAAATGGTTTTCACTTCCAACCGTTTGGGCGGACCGCAAATTTTCCTGAAAGACTTCAGCACAGGCACAACCACAAGAGTAAGTAAAACAGGTACCTATAATACGGAACCAACTATCAGCCCTGACGGAACAGTCGTTGCCTATACAAAGGGAACCCCGGAAGGACACAGAATTTTTGTGCATGACCTTGTGACAGGCATTGAACGTCAGGTCAGCTTTGGTCCGGGCAGAGACGAACAGCCTTCCTTTGCGCCTGACAGTTATTTCCTTTCCTTTGTTTCCAACAGAACAGGGGTAAAACAAGTTTATCTGATTACCCGTCACGGCGGAACGGCAAAGCGCGTGCCCACAGGCAACGGCAATGCCTATTTCCCGCGCTGGGGAAAAATTCCTCAATAAAAAATATGAAAAATCGTCCCCTTTTGCTTTGTGTGAAAGGGGATTTTTTTATTTTGAGGATTTCCGTTTAATTTTAGAAATTTTTATGCAGGGGAAAAACTTTTAGTAAAAGTTTCTTCCCCTGCACCCCTTTACAAAACTTTTTAAGCTTTATAATAATATATTCTGAATATCTTTCGGAAATGCTCTAGAAAAAATTTGTCAGGGTAAAGACTATGCAGCAGGAAGAACGGCTTGATTATTTAATACAAATTTTACAAGAACAAGTGGGGAATATGCGCTTTGCACCTGCGAAGAATTTAGCCGAGAAAAAAGATATTTTTCGGGCACTTATGAATGTGTGGCAGGGAAAGAACTTGCCGGATACATATTTTACTTTGCAGGACGAATATTTGCAGGAAGAACTGAAATACCGCCCTGTGCAGAACGTGCAGGATTTGCCGCAGCTGCAAAAAAATTGTTCTGTGTGGCAGGGAGATATTACTCTGCTGGCTGCGGACGCCATTGTCAATGCTGCCAATAAAACGCTGCTCGGCTGTTTAGTGCCGCTGCATATGTGCATAGACAATGCCATTCATTCCTTTGCCGGTTTGCAGCTGAGAATAAAATGCCGTGAAATCATTGCCGCACAAGGACATGAAGAAGAAACCGGACAGGCAAAAATTACGCCTGCCTATAATTTGCCCTGCAGGTATGTTATTCATACAGTCGGACCTGTTGTGGGACAAAGACTGACAAAACGCGATGAGGATTTGCTTTGTTCCTGTTATCGTTCCTGTATGCGGCAGGCTGCGGCGAACAAGATAAAAAGTCTTGCTTTTTGCTGTATTTCCACAGGTGTTTTTCATTTCCCCAATCAGCGGGCAGGGGAACTGGCTGTACAGACCGTCAAAGCCTGCCAAAAGGAATTTGCCCCTGATGTGCATGTAATCTTTAATGTCTTCAAAGATGTGGATTTAGCTGTTTATACTAAACTGTTGCAGGGCTGATTATAATTTTTCAATAAATTTTTCTGCTCCCTCAAAATCCAGACATTCCTGTGTATAGGATTTGTTCAGAACCGTATCAGGCAATAAATAATCAAATTTCTTTTTATATTTAAACGGTCTGTCAATTAAATTGATAAGCGCATTTTTATCAAGAGCTGAAAAATCAATGGATTTGAGAATTTTTACCAGTTCCTGTCTTCCCTTTGCGTAAAAAAAGCCTGTTTCAATATTTTCCGCATCAATTTCCGCCTGTTTCAATAATAACGCCAGGGTGTTTTGAATGCGCGTTCCCTCTAAGGTGACAAGAATATTGCTGTTTGGAGCGGCAATAGCTGTTTTGTACGTTTCAAATGCTTCCTGCAAAAAGGGAAGAGAATTTTTGGACAGATAGCCGGGGATAAAATTCGTTTGATAGATTTCCAGCATTTTCTGCTGAATTGCCTGATGCGTATTTTGCGTTCCGCTGTTGAATTTTATGCTTTTTTTCTTTTCTGCTTTTTTGACGATAATGACGCGGTTTGCTTTTTTTAATTCTGCAATTTCCCAGCGCTTGCCGGCTAAAAGAAAATTTGCCCCTTCTTCTAAAAACATGCTGTTTGTTTCAGAGAGCTGTCCGATTTCTCTGTTGTTATAGAGGACTTTCCATTCTTTTGCAGCTGCAAAGGCGGCATAAAATTCATAGCTTTCAACAATTTTCTCACCTGCTTTATCCAGCGTTATTGTTTTATCCGCAAGCTGATAAATAATTTTTTCCGCATAGAGATTTTGCAGGATTTCAATAAAATCTTTTTTGGAAAAGGCATGATTAAATGCTGTTTCGCCAATGGCATGATATAGTTCAGAAGCATTTGCGCCGCCGCTTTGTCCTAAGTACGATAAAATTTGATGGACAAAGGTAGAATAATCAAAGGTAGCGGTATTGAGCGGTTCGCTGAAACCTTGTATCATGAGCTCGACTATGGCAATGCTTTGAATTAATTGTACTCTTAATTTATCTTCCCAGTCCGAATTTTCATTCAGTGCATTTTCTTCCAGAAAAAAGCGAAATTCTTTGCGCGTATTTTTCTTTCTGCCGGAACGTCCCAGACGCTGTGTCATGGACGCAACAGAAAAGGGCGGCGTGAGAAAAAGTACCCTGTTTACATTGCCGATATCAATGCCGAGCTCCAGCGTACCGGTACAAAAAACGGAAATATTGGGCTGCGTTTTTAATAGCTGTTCACATTCTTCCCTGATGTTTTTTGCCAGCGAGCCGTGGTGAATATAAAAAATATTGGGAAGATTGTTTTGCAAAGCCATAGTCTGCATGGCGTCGCAGTATTCTTCCAGAAGCATTTTGGAATTGGCAAAAATTAAATTTTTTCCCTGCCGGATAACCTTGAATAAATCCTGTTTCAACGGAGAAAATTCTTCGCTGTTATTACTTTCCCCGCTGTTATTGCTGCTGCTTTTTTTATTGGCAGGTTTGCGCGCATAGCATTTGATAAGTCCGACTGTTTCTTTTGGCTTATTGGTATCCTGTATGATTTTCACAGAATTGGGGCTGTCCGGATTAAGCCATTTGGCAATATCTTCAATATTGCTGATGGTGGCGGAAAGGGCGATTTTATAAGGATGTATGCCCGTTATATCCTCCAGCCTGTTCATCAGGCTGCGAAGCTGTGTTCCGCGTTCATTGCCAATGAAACTGTGGATTTCGTCAATGACAATATATTCCATACTGCCGAATAAAGATTTCAGGTATTCCGTTTTATTCAGGAATAACGATTCAATGGATTCAGGCGTTATCAGCAAAATCCCGGCAGGGTCTTTGATAAGTTTCGTCTTTTTTGACTGGTTTGCATCGCCGTGCCACTTGGTAATGGGAAAATCCATATTTTTGCACAAAGATTCAACTCTTGAAAATTGGTCGTTAATCAGGGCCTTCAGCGGTGAAATGTACACTATTTTTACAGCATTTTCGCCGCTGTCTGCAATTTGGGAAATAATCGGCAGAAAGGCGGCCTCTGTTTTTCCTCCTGCGGTTTGGGCAGATAAAATCACATCACTGGGCGAATTAATAAGATGCAGAATTGCTTCATTTTGAATGGGGCGAAAGCTTTCCCATTTCATTTCATGAATAATTCTCTGCAATTTTTTATTGAGTAAATCAAAGGCTTCCATTATTCGTCAGTTTCCGTTACGCGTCGGTTTTCATTATTCACCTAATGTGAGTGATACCAGTTCATCGTCATCATTATCCGGCGCCTTTGGCTCTTTATCTTCCTGAATTTGTATACCGGAAAGATAGGTGCTGATATTGGTGTCAGGGTAATTTTCAAGCTGTGTCAAGAGACCGATAAAGGCTTTGTTTGATTCCCTTGGGGAAAGGAAAGATTTTGCGCCCAGTCTGTTCATCAGCCACTGCATGAATACCTGAATATCCTTTTCTGTAACTAAATATTTTGTTTCGTCGTATTCGGCAAAAACATTTCTGATATTCAAAAACAATATATAAAGTTCTTCCTGAGACAGGTTTTCCAGCCGTATAACCGGTCCCGTTAAATCTCTGAGCCCCTCTTTGGCAAAAGGGTTGTCGGCAAGGCGGGTTTCAAGTGCCTTATAACTGTACATGCCTCTGTATTTATCTTCCAAAAATTCAGGCGTGCCGCCGAATAAAAATCCAAGATATTCCGCTGCGCCCTGCATGGAGTCATTGATAATATTCAAAATTCGTTCAAAGTTTTTGTTTCTGGTGGCGGATTGGAGCCGTGCCAGCACTGCGAGTTCGTCAATATTCACAATCAAGCCCGCATAGCCTGCCAGGCGCACAAAACCTGCAAATAATTTCAGATATTCATAAAAATTATTATCATCAATGATAGTCCGTACACCGAGGTCAGTCTTGGCATCGGTTTTTGTGGCATATTCAGCCCGCAGCCATTTGAGAGCCTGGGACATTTTTATTTCGTCATCTTCCTGATAGGCATTGATATACGTTGTCAAAACCTTTGAAAAATCATAGCAGGCAACATATTTTTCCAAGGGGAGCAGTTTGCTGTAAATGCTTTTTTCGTCAATGTGTTCCCCGTTTTCACCGTCCTGCAAAATTTTTGAAGCCCATTTTTCAATGATTGTGCGCAGTGCTCCGCCGTCAGGTTTTGTTTTGGTGGACATATTGGCGATTAATTCGGAGAATAATTTTTTGGATTTGCCGCTGGAAGAACACAGAACCTTTTCTGTGGTAATATCGGCAGAGAGCACGACTAAATTTTTTTCATGGGCTATCAGCTTGGACAAGGTAAGAAAAAAAGTTTTGCCGCAGCCGTAGTCACCGATAATAAAGCGTATTTTGGCGCCGCCGTCAGCAATTAATGCATAGTCCTTTATGATTTCTTTGAGTTCGTCCGCTCTGCCAACCTGAATATGCTGCAAACCGATTTTGGGAACTAAGCCCGCTTTCAGAGATTCGATAATTGCATTTTTTTCTTTTGCTTTAATTTTGATTTTTGCCATACTTATTCCCCATTTTTTATTAATTCGGCAACATCTTCATTGACAAGATAGAGGGAGTCCTCTTCTTCAATGAGAAAATCTCCATACTTTTCTTCAGACCATGCATTTATTTCATCAATGGTACTTGCTAACATCTTACCTGTATTTTGAATAATATTCAACAGTTCTTCACGACTCCAGCTTTCTTTTTCAAGAATACGGGTTATAATATCGGGCAGCAGATTTTCTGTTTCAGCCCCGTTATTTTCTTCTTGCGCCATGCTTTCCGTCATATTTTCTTCCGCTTCTGCCAGAGGTTCGCTTTGGTCTTTTTGTTCTTTCTGTTCTTCAGTAAAAATTTCTTCCAGCACGGTATGAATTTCTGAGGTATTGATTTTAATTGCTTCCAGTCTTTTCGGATCTATTTTCAATTCAATGGGGACAGTATAGTCAGGGCGTGCCGGCGCTCTAGTCCCTTTTTCTTTTTGATGGCTTACTTTTTCAATGATAATATTTTCAGCCGTGTTATCGGCAAGTTCAGAGAGGCTTGAGTTTAAATCTTCCTCGGAAAGACCAAGCTGTTTAAAGCATTTTTGCAGGCTTTTCAATTCATCATGTTTGATAATGCCGTCAGCTTTGGCAATGGAAATAATGAATTTGGCAATGGTTTTTCTGCCGCTTTCAGTCAATGTTTTAATAAGTTTTTTGATTGCGTCAGCGGAGCCTGTTTGTCCGGTATGAATACTTAATGCTTCCCGCTGCTGCAAACGGTAGTGTTCGGCAGGGGATAAATTAAATTCTTTCTGTATGTAACTATCAAGAGCGGACAGTTCTGACGGCAAAACCTCATTGTCTTCCAAAGCGATTTTCAAGCCAAGGTCTGTAAAAAGTGCCGCAGCGGGGTAATTTTGTGAAAGTTCCTGCCCTGTATACGGGCTTTTATATACTATGACTTCCGTATCTTTTTTATAACTTTTTTTCGTAAGAGAGGCACTTGGTTCGATATCATAGCCCAGTGCTTCACAGGCATCTGCAATGAAACAGGATTGCTGCAGCGTGATTTTGTCTTCCGGTTTAAAACCTAATTTTTCCGCAATGGTTTCAATACTGCTGATTGTTTTGTCTTCAAAATGAATGTTGGCTGTTTTGGGATTTATTTTTTTTCTTAATGGCGCAGGCAGGCAGACCAATTTTTCAATTTCTGATAAGGCACCGTCAGAATTATCAAATTTTTTAATGGACTGTTTTGTTTCAGACAGCGTTTTAACTGCCTGTTTCAGCATATTCCGGAGTTTTATCCCAGGTGCGGCGCCGTCATATTCTATTATATAATTGGCAGCATACCTTGAGTTATGCAGTTTCATGGCGATATCATAACGGCAGGTGCGCTTTTTTGCGGCATACAGTTCCGTGTCATTCAGCTGCTCTTGAAGGCAGTCAAGGTAATAGGCAAGCAGTTCTTTTTTTCTTTCGTTTAATTTGCTGTAGAGAACTGTATCCAGAACTTGCGGCAGGGAAAATTTGATGTGAGATTGCTCTGCCGGGGATAAATTTTTCATAATCGCATGACAGGCGGAATTATGTGCATAGCGTTGTTTATTTGCCAGCAGAAATTTGACAAGAATACTTTTTTCCTCTGCTGAAAAATTTTTTATGGACAGAATTAAATAGGGTATCAAACTGTAAGCATATTTTAACTGTTTGAATTTATTAACTAAGTCTATCACTTCAAAGAGAACGTCTTTCAAATCCTGCTTTTCAATGAGAGCTCTGTATTCCAAGCCATAATAATACAGGTATGCATATCCTAAATCTGCAATAAAGGGCTTTCCGTCTGCCAGCCATTTAATATAGAAGCCCTGCTGAACTTTATTCAGGATAGAATAGTTGGGATAATAGCCTAAGCTGTCAGAGGGGAGAGCATCAAAAACCGGCGTTATGCCGGTATTGACAGCAAAGGGAAGTTCTGAGTAGGCAGTACAGGTATAAAACAGGGAATTCTTGATAGTATGCCCAAATAGCTGAATGGAAGTATTTTTTGCATGAAATTGCAGCCTGGGATCTGCATTATTTTTGAAAGCGGTATTTTTTTGAGGAGTACGTCTGGAAAAAATAATATAAAAAACAAAAAACAGCATGATAAGAAGAATGAGATAAACCATTGTCATACTCCTGATTAAAAATTGTCCTGCAAATACTGCTGTATGATAAAAAAACAGCTATCGTTATATGTTGATAGCTATTTATATGTATTGAGATTATTGTTGTCTTGCCGCGTTCGGTTAACCGTTTGCCGTCATATTGGCAAATTCTGCAAACTGCTTGGAAAGACTTTCAGCATCAAGCCCGTAAATTTTACGCAGTTCTTCAACAGGACCGTGTTCGGCAAAATCTTCGTCAGGAATGCCAAGACGCAGAATTTTGCAATGTCCGAGCAGTTCCGTATCAACAAAAAATTCAAGGCAGGCAGAAGAAAATCCGCCGGCGCGGCAGTTTTCCTCAACAAAAATAAGTCCTTTATATTCCTGCACTAATTCTGCTAACTGCTGTTTGGGAACAGGACTTACCCAGCGTGCGTCAAACAGGCTGATATTGTTACAGTCAAGATTTTTGATTGCTTCTCTGCAGGCATGTACTCTGTGTCCTACTGCCACAACGCAGACATCTTTTTGTTCTGCTTCAATGAGCATTTCACCTCTGCCCACTTCAAGAACTTTGTATTCGGTGTGTTCGGCAATTTTGGCATGGGTAGGCATGGCAGGATAGCGGATAGCACAAGGCGCACCCAACTTTAACGCCGTGTACAGGCAGTCAGGCAAATCACTTTCATCACGGGGCGCAAGAACATGCATGTGCGGAATGGAGCGCAGATAGGTTAAGTCAAAAACGCCGTGGTGGCTGGCGCCGTCTTCGCCCACAAGCCCGGACCTGTCAAGGCAGAAAACCACAGGAAGATTTTGCAGGCAGACATCATGGATAAGCTGGTCATAGGCACGCTGCAAAAAGGTGGAATAAATGCACACAACAGGTTTAAGTCCGCGTGTTGCCATGCCTGCGGCAAAAGTGACAGCGTGTTCTTCGCAAATACCCACATCGATGAAACGGTCAGGGAAGCGGGAACGAAATTCGCCAAGTCCTGTGCCGTCCGGCATGGCTGCACAAATAGCCACAATTTTTTTGTCTTCGCCGGCAAGCTGACACAGGGACTTCCCGAAAATTTTTGTAAAGCCCGGACCTTGTTCCGCGTTGATTTTAGGCGTTGGCACAAGCCCTGTTTCGGGCTCAAAGCCGGGAACACGGTGGAAGCGGGAGGGGTTGTTTTCGGCAGGAGGATAGCCGAGCCCTTTCTTGGTGCGGATATGCAGTAAAATGGGCTTTTCCGCTTCTTTGGCAATTTCAAGGTGGCGGATAAGTTCTTCCAGATTATTGCCGTCAATGGGTCCGATGTAGTTGAAGCCAAGCGCCTCAAAAATCATGCCCTGCGTAAAGAATGTTTTGAAGCTTTTTTCGCCTTTATCCGCAATATTATAGAGGGTATCGCCGATTTTTGGGATGCGTTTTAAAAGTTCGCCCGTGACTTCTTTGAATGTCAGAAAATTTTTATGGGCAAGGTTGCGGCTCAAAAATTGAGATAACGCACCGACATTATTGGAAATAGACATGCCGTTTTCATTGAGGACGACAATCATGCGTTTATTGAGGGCACCTGCCTGATTGAGCGCTTCAAATGCCATGCCGCCGGTCAGTGCGCCGTCGCCGATCACAGCAATAACATTTTCATGGGTACCGTTTAAATCCCGTGCCATTGCCATGCCAAGTCCGGCAGAAATGCTGACAGAGGCATGTCCGCCCACAAAACGGTCAAATTCAGGGCTTTCGCTGATTTTGGGGAAACCTGCAAGACCGTGAAGCTGGCGTAAGGTATGGAATTTTTCAGCCCGTTTTGTCAGCAGTTTCCAAGGATAACTTTGATGTCCAACGTCCCAGATAATGTGGTCAGCGGACGCATCAAAAACCGTGAGCAGCGCAATGGTCAGCTCCACCACGCCGAGGGACGGCGCCAAATGCCCGCCGTTTTTTGCAACGACCTGGATAATGGTTTGCCTGATATCACAAGCTAATTGTTCTTTTTCTTCAAGGTTCATATCCTTGATACTGTGGGGCAGGTTTTTGTCCTGAAGAGATTTTGGAAGCGTAAAGTCTGTCATTAGTAAACTCTATATGCCATATCACTGGTTGTTTTCTGTAAAAAGTATTGTTCGCCTTTATCAAGCAAGGGCTCGCTTTGGGCAAGTTCCTGCAAAGCTTTGTTTGCGTCATTGCAGTATTCCACGGCTTTTTTCCTGCTTTCTTCAATGCCGATTAAAGAAACCCATGTGGATTTTTGGTTGGCTGCGTCACTGCCTGTATTTTTGCCAAGCAGGGCAGTATCGCCGATAACATCAAGCACATCGTCAATAATCTGGAAAGCAATGCCCATATTGGTGCCGTATTCTTTGATATATTTTTTCATGGTGTCTGTTGCGCCCACAAGACTTGCGCCGGAAAGGCAGGCACACTGCAGAAGAGCACCTGTTTTCTTTGCATTCAAAATGCAGAGTTCATCGAGATTAAGGGTGCGCTGTTCTGCTTCCATATCCAGCATTTGTCCGCCGACCATGCCTTCTGATCCCACAGCTTTGGCAATAAGCTGTATGCCTTGTAAGATATTTTGTGCAGGCAGATTGCAGTCTGTCATGAAATAAAATGCGTCAGTAAGCAGCCCGTCCCCTGCCAAAATGGCGGTTGCTTCGTCAAAAGCTTTATGGCAGGTGGGCTTGCCGCGTCTAAGGTCATCATTATCCATGGCAGGCAAGTCGTCATGGATAAGGGAATAGGTGTGTATCATCTCAAGGGCAATGGCAAAGGGCATAGCCAATACCCATAAATTTTTATCTCTTCTGGCATGGGAGCACAGCTTTGCCATGGACAGGCAAAGGGTTGGGCGCAGGCGTTTGCCGCCGGCAAGCAGACTGTAGCGCATGGCTTCGGAAAGACGGGGAGGAATTTCCGCGTCCTGTAAAATGCTTCCAAGGGCTTTTTCAACAGCCTGTATACGCTGTTTCATTAATTGCTTGTGAAGTGTATTAAATTCTTCCTGTTTGTCCTGCATGCCAAGCAGATGAATTTGCTCAAAAAGAAGCGTATACTCTTTGGGAATAGCAAAATTTTCGAGGAAAAGATTTTGAAGATGCTGCATATCGTTCTCACTTAAAAAGGGGTATCTTCTTCAGAAGAAGCGTTATTGTAGGAATGGTCGATGTCAGAATCAAAATTTTCAAGGCTGTCATTTTGTAAAATTTTAACTTCGTGTTTGGCTTTTTCCAGTTCTTCTTTGCATTTGGTGGTGAGGTCAAGCCCTTCTTTATAGAGTTTGACACTGTCTGCAAGAGAAACTTTGCCTTGTTCCAAAAGGCTGACAATTTCTTGTAATCTGTCCATTTTATGTTCAAAACTGTGTTCGTTCGCCATGATTATCTCTATTTTGTTTTTACGGTACTTTTTGTTTTTTGTGTGCTTTTTTTCTTTGTTTTGTCGGCAGTATTGGGCTGTCCTTTTGGCTGAGGGCGAGGTTCTTCCTTGGTGGGACCGCCTATAATTTCAAGCGGGCTGGTTCTGAAAAATGGTACAGCGTCAACAGCAACACCTTGAATATACAAGCTTAAATGAAGATGAGGACCTGTTACTCTGCCGGTTGCGCCCACTTTGCCGATTTTTTGTCCCTGCTTGACCGTGTCTCCTGTTTTGACCGCAAATTCAGACATGTGCCCATACATGGAAATAACGCCTTGCCCGTGGTCAATCCAGACGGCATTGCCTGAATAATAATGTTCCTTTGCAAGAAGCACAACGCCGTCTGCCATGGCTAAAATGTCGGTGCCAATGGCTCCGCGCATGTCCGTGCCCAAATGGGGGGAACGGGGTTTATCATTGAAAACACGGCGGGCAGCAAAAGAACCGCTGATGGTTCCTTTGACAGGGCGGGTAAAAGGAAGCTGCCAGGTTGGATCGGGACTGATTGTGGCAAGAATTTTTTTGGTGACAGTGCGTTCTTTTTGCAGTCTGTCCAGCACTTCTTTTGGTGGCTCAACATATTTGGGTGCAACTGTCAGTTTATGGGTTACCCACTTCACGGGAAGCGGAGTAATTTCTTTGGTTATTTTTTTATTATTGACAGAGAGGGTGACAAATTCCTTATTTTTTGCGTCAATCGGCATTCCCAGCAAAACATGGGCAGTGTAGCCGCCTGTCATTTCTTTTGCAGTGAAAGGAATTTCTTTTTGGCGCCAGATTATTTTTCCGGAAAAAGGCGCAGTATCCTGAATTTTGACTAAAAAACCCCGTCCCTGACTGACTTTGTCCGGCACCTCAAAATTGACTGCAAAAGCAGGGCAGGAGGAAAAAATTGTCAGTAAAACCATGCCAAGGCATGCAGTCCACACTGTATGAAAAGCTGTTTTCATTCTTTATCCTTATGTAACAATGTCGGTATCATATACGTTTTTTCCATTTTTTGCAATGAAAAGCATATAAAATATTCCGGAGCACGGCATTAGTGAAGAATTGTTTTTATCTGCCCAATAATTTCTTCTGCAGAGATTTTTTCCAAACAAGACTCTTTTTGCATACATTTTTGTTTGCCGTGCAGGGAACAAGGACGGCAGGGCATTTCTTTTTGCAGAATATGCACATTTTCGCCCTCCGGGAAAAAGCCCCATTCCTTTGTGGTGGGTCCAAAAAGCGCCAGCAGTTCAGTGTTCACGGCATTGGCTAAATGCATGGGACCGGAATCTCCTGTGACCAAAAGACTGCACTCACTCAAAACAGCGCAAAGTTCGCGTAAATTTGTTTTATTCACAAGGCTTTTGCCTGCCATATTTTCAGGGAGTTCCCCCAGTCCCACAAAAAGGATATGGCAGTCAGCGCTTAGTTTTTCGGCAAGTTCCTGCCAGCGGGGCATGGGCAGGCTCTTGGCATTGTGGGTGGCAAAGGGATGAATGGCAAGAATTTTTTTGGAATTGTCAGGAAAAAGTTCGGCAAGAGTATTTTTTGCTGTATTTATTTCTTCCGAAGTGAGAAAAATCTGTGGTTTGAGCAATGGGCGAGGGGGATTTTCTTCACACAAAAGGCTTGCATAGCGCTGGCAGACATTTTTTTCAAGGAGTGTCTGTCTGCCGATTTTTCCTTTTGTCCAAAGGAAGAGACGACGCAAAACCGGCATTTTATTATAGCGGTATACGCTTGTTTTCCAGATACGGGCCAAAAGGCGGGAACGGGTTGAAGCATGCAGGTCAAACAAGGGAAAATCTGCATATTTATCAGCAAGTTTTTTGCAAATCTGATTATATTCGCTGTAGGCTAAATTTTCTTTGGAAAGGGATTCAATATTCGCAACGGCAGGATGATTTTCAAACAGCGGGGCAAATTCCCGGCGGGTAATAAGGATAAATTTGGTTTGATACTGTTCATGCCAATAGGCTAATACTCCGGAAAGCAAGGCAACATCACCCATGGCGCTCAGGCGAAAAATAACAGCTGTATTATTGGGAAGAGAAATTTTCATAAAAAAAGCTCGCTTATAAAAACTTATGCAAGTATGCCTTATTTTGTTTTTATAAGCAAGCTCATGGGATTAAGCATTTTTCCTAAAATGCAGAACCCAAATCATATTTTTTGTTTCATATTTTTATCCTTTATTTTTGGAGACTGTTAAGCTTCTTTTTTTATGTGACTGAAGGCAATAACAAAACAAACCAGCAAACCGAAAAGCACAGCAAAAATACTGTGGGGTCCGATTTGTGCCGCAGAGCTTGCAATGCCGAAATTATGGGCAAAGGCAGTGCCGACAAACAAACCTGTGACATAGATTGCGGAGTCGTTGTTTCCTTCCCCGCTGGAGAAGAATTGACGGCCGGGGCAGCCGCCGGCAAGAGCCGCAGCAAAGCCAACTGTCAGCATGCTCAGGAAGTTCCAGATATGGTCAGTATGCGCAATGGGCTGATTTTCAAATCCCAATACAAATTTCCCAGTGAAAAGATTGAGGATAAAAACAGCCGTAAATAAAGCAAAAAGACCGGAAAAAAGGTGTACTTCCTTAAAAAGAAAAATGTCCCTGAATGCTCCCATGGTGCAGAAACGGCTTCTTTGTGCAATAACGCCCACCAGAAAAGCAATACCAAGAGAAATCAGTAAAGGTGCATGCATTGAGCCGGGACCTTTCTGAGAATAGTAAATCAGTCCGTTATAAACTGAACCGTCTTTTTCAGGGCTAAAGATTAATAAAACCAGCAAACCAAGCATGAGCAGGGGAAAGACATAGCCTGCTTTTTTGGAAACAGGCATGCTTTTTCCCAAGGTATAACCATGTTTGAAAAAGCGTGTGCCAATGAAAATGCCAAAGGCAAAACCAAAAAGCCCGATAATGGCATTTAAATCCCCGCCTGCAATGCGCAAAACCATACGCCATGGACAGCCAAGAAAAACCAGAGCACTTGTTCCTGTAATCATGCCGAGCACAAAGCGAATAAGAGGAGAAGAACCGCTTTGCGGGCGAAATTCTTTTGCGGCAAGGGCTGCTGCAAAAGAACCAAGAACAAAGCCAATAATTTCCGGACGAATGTACTGCACAATTTCTGCTCTGTGCAAACCAAGTCCGCCTGTGGTGTCACGGGTGAAGCAGACAACGCAAATACCCATGTTTGCCGGATTGCCTAAAAATTGGAGCAAAAAAGCCCCAATTCCGATAAATAAGCCTGTAAGAATTATTCCTTTTGTGGAACTGAAAAAATTGTACATTAATAGTTAACCTCCTTTTTTTGTACAATTTATTGCTTTCTTTATACAGCCACGTTCGGGGTGACGTCCTGTCACCCACTCACTCTCGCTTGCAATTTACGCGGAAATTGCCTCGCTCGCACTGCGTGGCTCGCACATCCTGTGCTATAAAGATAACGCTCACTTCCTTTTACATTCTGTTAGATAACTTCTTTGAGTTGCCTGACATCTGTATGAGGGGCTTTGTGCGTCCTGCACAATATTTTATCTTTTGGCAAATTTACCAGACGAGTGTTGGTAAAATTTACCAAACAAAAGAAATATTTTTTTCGATTTCAGGATTTAAACTCAGGCAAACGGGGCAGGTATGAGGAATTTCTTCCAATTCTGCTTTTTGAATGGGGGTTAATGGAATGTGAGGCATGGTAATAACAATATCAATTCTTCCGATACGGCGGGGAGAAATATTCATTTTTTTGGTAATTTCCATGCGCATGCCGTCAAGATTGAGTCCGTTTTTATCGGCATACATACCCATAATGGTCATCATGCAGGTGCCAAGGGCGGTAGCCACAAGGTCAGTCGGAGAAAAACTTTCGCCTTTGCCGTGATTGTCGGTTGGGGCGTCAGTGATAAGGGTTGTGCTGCTTTGGACATGTGTATTTTGGCAGCGCAGATTACCCTGATAGAATGAAAGAATGGTTGGCATAATAAACTCCTTTTAACTATTGCTTCAAATTAGAGATTAAGGTATTTCTATGGCGAAAGAATAAAAATTGCAAGTAATTAGTATGCGGATAACTATAAAATATGTGCAGAAACGGAAGGATAAATATGCAGGGATTATATCAGGAAAAATGGAAAAAACTTTTATTGCCGAAGCGGTATGGAAGAAACGAAGTGCAGGAAATAAATAAAGCTCGCAGTCCTTTTATTATAGACCATGACAGGCTGATTTTTTCGGATTCTTTTCGGCGTTTGGCAGGAAAAACGCAGGTGCACCCGCTGTCCGGCAATGACCATGTCCATACGCGTTTAACGCATTCTTTGGAAGTGGCTTCCGTGGGGCGCGGACTGGGCACGGAGTATGGCTATTTTTTGCAGGAACAAGGGGATTTGCCTGATTTTATCGAGCCGTATCATATTGGGGAAATTGTGCAGTCTGCCTGTCTTGCCCATGATATTGGCAATCCTCCTTTCGGGCATGCAGGTGAATATGCTGTCCAGGAATGGTTCTGCGACGAAAAAAATACTCTTTATTATTATGCATTATCAAAAGAATTGGAAGATTTTCGCAGCTTTGACGGCAATGCCCAGGGCTTTCGCGTTATTAATGTTGTGGAAAATGAACGGGAACAGGGAGGCTTTCGTCTCACCTATCCTACCATTGCCAGTATTGTAAAATATCCGCGTACATCGCTTGAAGCAATGCAGAGCGGCTCGAAAAAATTCAATTATTATCAAAATGAACGTGCACTTTTTACAGAAATTTTCACGGAGCTGGGGCTTGTGAAAAAAGAGCAGGAAAAAACGGTTTTTTTGCGTCACCCGCTTTCCTATCTTATGGAAGCTGCTGATGATATTTGTTATCGGATCATTGATATGGAAGACGCCAGAGAACTCGGCATTTTGCGCTATGAAGAAATCTGTGAAGTGCTTCGTCCTATTTGGGAGCTCATGCAGGTTGATGAAAAACGGCTTGCATCCATGTATTCTGATCGGGCAAGAATAAGTTATCTGCGTTCGCTCGTGATTAAAGTTTTAGTGGAAGATATTTTTGCTGTGAGCAAAGAAAAATATCCGGCGCTTATGCAGGGGGAAATGCTTGCGCCGTATATGGATTATGCCGGTGAGCCTGTAAAGGAATATATGAAAAATGCGAAAGACTGTTTTTACAATGTGATTTTAAAACATCCGCAGAAAATCAGTCTTGAAATAGGTTCCTATAGTATTTATAAGCAGCTCCTGGATGTGTTAATTCCTGCCGTGCATAATCTTGTGTGCGGAAAAAAATTGTCCTATCGGGAAGAGCGGGCCTTATCGCTCATGGGCAAACATATTTTAAAAAAAGAATATACCCTCTGCGAAGCCTATTTGGTGGTGATAGATTTTATTACTGGAATGACAGACAGTTACGCAACATTTGTCGCCAACCAATTTGCCGGCAGCGGGAAAATATTTTAAAAATAATTGCTATCAGTGTGAAATTATTGCTTTACTTAAAAGAAAAATCTTTGTATTGCATGTAAATGTTTTTTTTATTATACTTAAAAAACAGGATAAATTTAATGGAGGTTTAGCATGGCTCACAAAAAAGTTGAACGCAAAAAAGAATTAGATCGCCGTCGTCATCGTCGTGCAGAACGTTTAAAAGAACGTATCCGTGAAGCAAAAAAAGCTGCAAAGAAATAATCTTTTTTATAGAAAGGGTCTTGCTCTTCGTGAGCAAAACCTTTTTCTTTCTTAAAAGAATACCAAAAGTATGTACTTGAGGTGTGCTTTTTGTATTTAAACAAATACCTTTAAATACATGTATTTTTGTGCACTTCAATAATGATATAAAAATAAGAATAATAGGATAGGCGTATGATTGAAAGATACTGTCGAGCCAAAATGGCAGAGTTATGGTCTTTGGAAAATCGCTATAATGCATGGCTTAAGGTTGAGCTTGCTGTTTGTGAAGCATGGTGCGAAAAAGGACGTATTGACCCCCAAAGCATGGAAGAAATCCGCTCAAGAGTTGCTATTGATGTTGACAGAATTGCGGAAATTGAAACGGTTACCCGCCATGATGTGATTGCGTTTCTCACTTCTTTGGAGGAAAAAGTCGGTCCGGCTTCCCGCTTTATCCATTTAGGCTGTACATCTTCCGATATTGTAGATACTGCCAATGCGCTTTTACTGGTGGAAGCAGGGGAAATAATTTTAGCGGGCTATGATGAACTTCTTGCCACTTTGAAAAATTTTGTGGAAAAATACCGCGGACTTATCTGTATGGGCAGAACCCATGGCATTCACGCGGAACCCACCACCTATTCTTTAAAATTTGCCGGTTTTTATGCAGAATTTAAACGCCATAAGGAACGTTTTCAGGCTGCTCTTGAAGATGTGCGTGTAGGCAAGCTTTCCGGCGCTGTGGGCACTTATACCGTTCTTTCTCCTGATATTGAAGAACGCGCCTGTGAAATCTTGGGACTTCGCCCTGATACCATTTCTTCTCAAATTGTCCAGCGTGACAGATATGCCCATTATTTTACCGCTCTGGCTCTTGCCGCCGGCGGCATTGAAAGAATTTGTACGGAGCTTCGTCATTTGCAGAGAACGGAAGTCCATGAAGTGGAAGAAGGTTTTGGCAAGGGGCAAAAAGGTTCTTCCGCCATGCCGCACAAGAAAAATCCCATTTCTGCCGAAAATATGTGCGGGCTTTCACGCCTTATCCGTACCAATGCTTTGGCAAGTATGGAAAATCAGGCTTTGTGGCACGAAAGAGATATCAGCCACTCTTCTGTGGAACGTGTGATTATGCCGGACTCCACTATTTTAATGGATTATGTCCTGCACCGTCTGACCTTCCTTTTGGACGGCCTGCGCGTGATTCCCCGCAATGTGGAAAGAAATTTATGGGGAAGCTATGGTCTTTTCTTCTCCCAGCGCGTTTTGACTGCCTTGGTTGATCATGGTCTGCCGCGTCAGGAAGCCTATGTGATGGTACAGGAATGTGCTATGCAAAGCTGGGAAAGTGAAGAAAAATTCCCTGATATTGTACGCAGAAATGAAAAAATTTCCGAACTTTTGTCTGACGAAGTTTTGGATACAGTCTTTGATTTGAGCTATTATACCCGTTATGAGCAAATGATTTTAGACCGTGTTTTTGAATAGGTGAAATATGCAAAATTTAAGTATTGAAGAAATGCGCGTGCGTCTTGCAAAATTGTTGTACGAACGCTCCTACAGAGAAGGAAAATTTATCCTTACTTCCGGACGTGAAAGCGATTTTTATTTTGACGGTAAACAAACGGCACTGCATCCGGAGGGAGCTTTTTTAATCGGACATCTTTTTAACCATATAATAAAAGATAATACCGCTATTACTGCTGTCGGCGGACTTACTTTGGGCGCTGACCCGCTGGTAACCGCCACCAGCCTGATTTCCTATCAGCTTGGCAGACCTCTGCCTGCTTTTATTGTGCGTAAAAGCCCTAAAGGACACGGCACCAATCAATATTTAGAGGGTTTATCCAATTTGCAGCCGGGAAAACCGGTGGCAATGCTGGAAGATGTTGTGACAACAGGCGGTTCCCTTTTGACTGCCTGCGAACGCGTGAAAGAAGCCGGCTTTACCATTGGCATGCTCTGCACTGTGCTTGACCGTGAAGAGGGCGGCAATGAAGCCATTAAAGCAGCAGGTTATGAATTACATTCCATTTTCCGCCGCTGTGAATTGCTGGCTCTGGCACGCAGCTAGTATTGTGAGAACATAATGCATTTTAAAACACTTGTTTTTTCAATTTTGACTGTTTTTTCTTTTTGTGCAGGCGCAAATGCATGGGAAGTACATCTGCCTGAAACTGCATTGGATAACAGCTTGATTTTAGTGGATAAAGGCAAAGACGAATTTTTTTATTTAGAAAAACACGGCAGTGAAATTACGCGTTTGCATTATCCCAGCATACATGGCGAAAAAGAGGGCGATAAACTGGTTCAGGGAGATTTGAAAACTCCTGAAGGCGTGTATTTTGTACGCGGAAAAATTCAGGTGCCCCTTGATTTTGAAATGTACGGCGATCACGCCTATCCGCTCAATTATCCCAATCCTATTGATATACTGCGCGGAAAAACAGGTGGGGGAATTTGGATACACAGCAAGGGCAATCCCATTGAGGGACAGGTGACGCAGGGCTGTGTTGCCATTGATTTAGCCGATATCAAAGCCCTTGATAAATATTTGCAGGCAGGAACCCCTGTTGTTATTGCGCAGGGTATCCGAAGTTCTTTTCATAAGGATAAGGAACTTGAAAGAAAGCAGACTCAGACGACAGCAAATACTCCTGCAAAAGAACATGACGAAGCTCCTCTTTTGAGTGAAGCAGAGGCAGAAAAACTTGCCCAATCAGGAAATCTCGGCGCCAATGCTTTGGAAGTGATGGAAGAAAAAGAACAGGATTTTACGCAAATGCTCAGTTCTTTTATTTCTGCCGATCCTGCTGAAAAGAATGCACAAAATGGCGAACAGGCACAGACTGCACGGAACGAAGAAATGCAGGCTGCGGATACTGCCGGCGGACAGGATGCAGAGGCACAGGAAGCTGCTGCACAGGAAATGCCCGCAGCATTGCAAAATCATGCTGAGCAGGAAGAAGCCGTGTATGCAGATAATTCCAAAGACGCTGATTTTATCCGTCAGGCAACCTATGACTGGAATAATGCCTGGGCAGACCGTTCAGAAGAATTTTTTGATTTTTATGACACAGAAAAATATTCCAGAACGTCCGGCAGCTTTGCAAAATTTAAAGCGAATAAAGAAAGTCTTTTTTCAACACTTTCATGGATTTATATTGCGGTTGATGATGTGGAGGTTTTGGAAGGACCTGATTATTTCGTGTCCTGGTTTAAGCAGTATTATGTTGCGCCAAATCACAAAACAGAGGGCATACGCCGTCTTTATTGGATGAAAGATGACACAGGCACCTATAAAGTCTGTGCTATGGAATGGCTGCCCCGTGCTGTGAAATTAGAGCATACTCTGACTGATAAAATAAAGAAAGACGCACCTGCCTTTATTGAAAAATGGCGTTTGGCATGGGAACAGGCAGATATTAATGCCTATGCAGCTTTTTACAGTGATTATGCAATCCAAGATACCCGCCGGGGATTAGACCAGATTATTGCGCAAAAGCAAGATTTGTGGAGCATGAAAAAACCAACAAAGGTTAAATTTTCCGATATGACCATGTCCATGGAAAAAGAAGGGTTAGTCGTTCGCATGGTGCAGGATTATGAAGATAATAAAGGCTACCGCGACAGGGGTATGAAAATCATGACTCTCATTCCAAAAGGCAGCAGTTGGATTATTGCTAAGGAATGGTGGCGCCGATTATAAAATATAAATTAAACCAGTTTGTTAATCTGAATAAAAATTAAATTTAATTTTAAAAAATATTGTCGTTTAAAAAAAAAGAGTATATAGATACAATTAAGAGATAAATAATTACTGTTTTTATGGAGTGTTATGAGTGATATTAGTGTTATTATCATGCGGGATCGAGGAAAGTCTCATTCTTTTCGCTTTTCTCCAACTACATTTAAAATAGCCATTTCATTATTGATTATAATCCCTTTGCTTCTTGCTGTGAGTATTTGGTTTGGCTTGTCAAGTTACAGCAAATACGTTGCTTTGCTTGAAGAAACAGCAGGGCTCAGACAGGCAATCGAGCACAATAAACAAACTGTAACCCGCCTTGCAAATTTGGAGCGCTTTTTACAAAAATATTCTCCGGATATGCTTGGTCTGCTTGTGCCGACAGAAGATGTGGATGCTTCAAATCTGCCTGTGATTGACGGGGATAAAGCGGTGCTCATGGGAGAACTTGCCGATAGTTTGACCGGCTCACAAATGAGTTTTGATATTATTGAAAATGCCGGACAGGAAAAGAATGCGGCTGAAAATACGGCTGAATCCGTCAAAGAAGACGTACAGGCAAAACAGGAAGAAACAGCAGGCGAAACGGTAAAAGCTGAAGAAAAGACAGAAGAAAATACTGCCGCTGCTGAAAACAAACAAGAGCAAACGCCTGAAACAGAGGAAAAACAGCTTGCAGAACAGGCACAGGAACTTGCAGCCAAATCCGGAGAGGGGACTATTACGCAAAAAGTTGATTTGGGCTATGTGGAAGTGGAAAATTTCCATGCAAGGCTTTCCTCTCAGTCCGTAGATATTCGTTATCAATTGATAAATCTTGGCAAGAAAGTTCAGATTGAGGGCAGACAAAAATATTATTTGAGCAGTCAGATTGACGGTAAATTTGCTTTGCAGGAACTGGCTGAAACAACGGACGCAAGCTTTAGAATACGCAATTTAAAAAATGTGCAGAGTTCTGCTTCTGTGGCGGGTATGAAAATTGGTGAAAAAGCCCAGCTGGTTGTGGATATTGTCATTGATAATCAGGTTGTGTTCAGACAGCTTTATCCTTTAACTCGTTAAATTAAAATTAAAAAAACATTAAATATTGCTTGCAATTATTAAATTTAATGTATAAAGTAGGCAGTCCTTACGGTAATTGAGGAATGTCAATCCGCCATTTGGCAAAAAATATGATAATACCAAACCGGTATAGATTTTGGAGGAATATTATGGGTAAACAATGTGAAGTTTGCGGTAAAAAAGCTCAAGTTGGCAATTTGGTAAGCCACTCAAATATTAAAACAAAACGTCGTTTTAATCCAAACTTGCAAACAGTTCGCCATCAATTTGAAGACGGCTCTGTTCGTACTATTGTTTGTTGTACTCGCTGCATTCGTTCCGGTGCTGTTCGCAAACCAAGCCCAAGAAACGTAAATGCATAATTAAACTTTTGATTTGACAAATTTTCAGGAGCATTCGCTCTCATTTTTACTATCAATCATATTGTTTAATATATGAGTATTCCAAAATTCAGCCCTCTTTCGAGGGCTTTTTTTGTCGGCATTTTCATGTAAAATTGTATTGAGATAAGAAGTTAGATTTTATTAAATTTATAGTTTAGTTAAACATTCTGCTATATAACTGTATGTTTCTTTAATAAATTTGTGTGTTTCTTTGTATTGGTCTACTTTTGTCGGATTTCCATAACTGTCTTCTCGTTTGCTTTCGGCAATAAAGGGGAGTTCTTCTTCGGTTAAATCGTACTCTGATTTTCCTGCATCTTCAGCGGCTGTTCTGACTGCTAAAGTAAAATCGTAAGAAATTCCTAAAATAAATGGGGAATACAGAGGGAAAATTTCTTTAAATTTATTTTCAGAAATTGCCCTATCCACATCATAGGCATAAGAATAAAAATTTTTAATTCTTGTATTGACAAGTTCAATCCATTTTTCTGTTGTGGCTGTTGGGTTTGTGATACCTTTTGTTGTTCTTCGCTTTACAGCAGAAATAATTAAGCCTAAAAATTTTGGTTTAAAACTCAATCCATGGCTTGTAGATGTTTGTTTTTGATTTTCTAAAACCTGTGACCAGTTTTTGATGACATTTTCCAAATTTTCAATAGCCTGCAAGCTAAATAATGTAGGAAAAGTAGGAACAATAAAATAATCAGACATCATCATTAAAATGCCGTTTATGATACTGCTTGCACTTGGGGAAAAGTCAATTAAAATAAATTCATAGTCTTTCAATAATTGTTCACGGAAAAATTTCTCAATATTATAAATTCTTCCGCGGTCAAAGGTGTTGTTTCGTTTGATAATGTCAACTAAATCTGTTTCAAGTTCAGCCAGATGAAAAGAGCTGGCAATAAGGTTAATTGAGCCGTTATTGGTAGTGTTAAAATCCTGCAAATAAAAATTGGAAGGAGTTTCTTCTCCTCGTATGGCTGAATAAATCACCTCATCAAGAGAAGTATAAGCGGCATTAAATTCTCTCCATTTTGTGCCGTCCTCATCTTTGTATTCGCTTTCCATTGAAAAACCGGCAAGACGTGCTGTCATATTCATTTGCGGGTCAGCGTCAACAACAAGAACTTTTTTGCCAAGCTCCCGCAATGCGCAGGCAATATTATGAACATTGGTTGTTTTTCCAACCCCGCCTTTATGATTGAAAAAAGAGATTATTTTTCCCATAAAATACTCCTCGTAACTTAAAAATACTATTATAAGACATGATATGTCAATAACACGGCAAAATAATAAAATGTTAATATGAATTTGATTTGAAAGCCGGGTAAAAATAAAATTTGTAATGAAGCAACGGTATTTCTCTATTTGACAGTATTGCGCTTGTGGGATATTTTATAAAAAAGTGCTTATAGGTGTGTATGCATATGAAAAAATTATTTTATTTTTTGCCAGTTATGATGCTGGCGGCGTGTTCTTCAGCGCATATAGAACAACAAAATCAACGTTTGGGAAGCCTTGAAGAAAAAGTTGACGCCCTTTTGGAATATAATAATAAAACCTATGATATTTTAGTGGACAATGAACTGCGCATTTCTGAAATGGAAAAAGACGCAAAGACCCGCGGCGTGCCTGTTCCGCAAAAAATTGTTTCTGTGGATAATTTAAAACCACATAATTATGTTGTTACAAATGCGGGAACGCCGCAAGCCGCAATATCACCTGAAAAATTACCCGTGCAGGAAGTAAAGCCTGCGGGGGAAGTGGGAGCTATTACCGGACAGGATTTGACAAAAGTTGATGAAAAAACACAAAAACAAGTCAAAGAAAATGTTGTGCAGCCGCCTAAACAGGAAGTAAAAGCGGAACAGCCCAAGCAAAAAGAGCAGGCAAAGAAAACGGCAGAACAAACTTCGCCGGCACAAACTCCAAAGCAGGAAGCTCCGGTGACACAAGCGCAGCCGCAGCAGGCCGCACAATCAACGGAGCAGGCATCTGCACAAGCACCGGCACAAACACCGGCGGTAAAGGTCCAGCCCTCAGAACAGTCAGTACAGGAAGTTTCTTCTATTGCAACGTCCAGCAAACAACTCTATGACAATGCCTATACTTTGTACCAAAGAAAACAGTATGCACAATCTGAAATGGCATTTGACGCTTTTCTGGAACAATATCCT
Source organism: uncultured Mailhella sp. (assembly GCA_948482415.1). Taxonomy (GTDB): domain Bacteria; phylum Desulfobacterota; class Desulfovibrionia; order Desulfovibrionales; family Desulfovibrionaceae; genus Taurinivorans. The sequence continues at coordinate 2,830 of CAOMFZ010000003.1, read as the reverse complement.
CAAGACGTGCTTGCGCCCAATGCCCTTTACTGGAAAGGCGAAACCCTGTATGCGCGGGCTCTTTATCCGCAGGCAATTTTTGCATTCAAAGAAGTGCAGACACGTTATCCAAAGCACCCCAAGACGGCAGATTCCCTGCTGAAAACTGCCATGTCATACGCTCGGCTTGGAGATAATGAAAACGCAAGCCTGCATTATCTTGTGCTTTTGGAAGATTGGCCGCAGTCAGCAGCCGCACAAAAAGCACGGGCAATGGGTGCGCATTAATTCATGCATGTCGTAGACAGGCTTTCTGACGACGCAAAAAAGGAATTTTGGGCGAGTCTTGCTCTGCGTTATGCAGAGGGCATGCGTCCGCGGCTTTCGGCTAAAATTCTGCGTCATTACGGGTCAGCCCTGCAAGCGTATCAGGCGCTTTCATCAAAGGAACCGATTTCAGGTTTTGATAGTTTTGCGCAAAAAATTCCTTCTTCTCTTCGTCAGTCACTCAAAAGTGAACAGTGGCGCAAATTCGCCATGCAGGAATGGCAGGACGCACAAAGAACTGACTGCGAAGTGATTTTGTGGACTGATTATCGGTATCCGCTTGCTTTAAAACACCTTATTGATGCTCCTGCCTTTTTTTATGCAAAAGGCGATGCAGGGCTTTTATCCTATCCCACCCTTGCCATTGTGGGCGCAAGAAAAGCTACAATTCAGGGAGAACGCAAAGCACGGGAAATTGCAGGGGAACTTGCACGTTTAGGACTTGCCATAGTTTCAGGCATGGCGCTGGGCATTGACCGGGCAGCGCATGACGGGGCATTGGGCGTACAGGGAAAAACCATTGCCGTTTTAGGCACCGGTATTAATGTTGTGTATCCTGCCAAACACGAAGAATTATATCAAAGCATTGCGGAACAGGGGCTCCTCATCAGTGAATTTCCGCCTTTTGCCAAACCGCTTGCGCAAAATTTTCCCATCAGAAACAGACTGATTTCTGGCATATCCGAAGGTGTGCTGATAGTGGAAGCCGCGCTCAAAAGCGGCAGTTTAATCACAGCCCGGCTTGCTTTGGAGCAAAATAAAAATGTGTATGTCTGCCGTCCCTTAGGGGCAAACCACAGCTTGGGCGGGCAAAAGCTTTTGGAAGAAGGGGCTTTGCCTGTTGATGATACTTATACTATCATTGCTGATTTAGTGCCGAATTTATCGGTGCAGTATGAAAACTTATGCAGGAAAAATGCACGGGCTGATGCAGTAAATGAAATGCCTGAAAATCAGCAGGAAAATTGTGCAGAAAAGCGGGAAGATACACAAAATAAACGACAAATTGATAAACAGGCAGACAATAAACTGGCAGAACCGCAGAAACAGGAAACGCATATTTATCCGCAGTCTTCCGTACAAAAGAAAAAATATTCTGCTCATGCCCTGCTTGCACGTCCTAAAACAGATGATGAACTGATACCGTTATCCCTTGATTTTGGAGAACTGGCGCAAGCTGTCTTGAATAAAAAAAGTGTGCTGAAAGAACTTCCGAATTCCCAAAAAGTACAGAAAAAAGAGCGGCGAAAGCAAATAAAGAAAGATCGTTTGGCGGGAGAAAATTTTTCGCCAAAGCAGAAAGAAATCCAGGCAGAAACGCAAAAGGAAATTGTCAGCGACGACCCTGTTGTGCAAATTTTGTGTGCGCATGGACGACTGACTGCTGATGAAATCATGCAGTTTTTGCGGGATATGCAAATTGATATGGATATGGCAAGTCTTTCTTCCTCCCTGCTCATGCTGGAAGTGGAGGGGACAATCGCCAAAGAAGCAGGGGCACGGTATAGTTTGTTATGAAAAAGACAGAGATTAAACCTCCTGAACAGTGTGAGCCCTGTACCAATATTTCACTTTTTGCCGCTCATTTGCAGTTTCAAAAAAATTATTCTGAAGCAACGGTGCGTTCGTATCAAACGGATTTGGAAGAATTTGAGACCGTTTTGCTGCAAAAAGGCAAATCTCTTGCGGTGCCGGCTGGCATTGAGAAAAAGGATATACAGGAATTTCTTGTTTATCTGTATGGACGGAAAATGCATAAAAGTTCCATGGCGCGCAAGCTTTCCTGTCTGCGTTCTTTTTTTCGTTTTATGCTGCAAAAAAAATTTATAACGGTCAATCCTATGCTGGGCGTGCACAATCCCAAGCAGGAAACACACCACCCCACCATGCTCAATGTGGACCAGATGACAGGCATGCTGGACGAAAAAGATGCGGATGATGAATTTTATTTTCGGGATAATGCGCTTTTGGAATTGCTCTATGGCTCCGGACTGCGTATTTCCGAAGCGCTTGGTTTAAACGTGCAGGACGTGAAACAGGAAAGTAAGACCATAAAAGTTTTCGGGAAAGGCAGTAAGGAGCGAATTGTGCCCCTTTCTGATACTTGCCAAAAGGCACTTGCGGCTTGGCTTGCAAAGCGAAATACACTGACTGTGGAGCATGGCGAAAAAGCGCTTTTTGTGGGCAAACGCGGCAAAAGGCTTAATAGGCGCGAAGCAAACAGGATTATTGAGTTGTACCGTCAGAAAGTGGGGATTGCGACTCGTGTTTCTGCCCATGATCTCCGCCATTCCTTTGCAACGCATCTTCTTGAAGGAGGCGCTGATTTACGTTCAGTGCAGGAACTTTTGGGACACAGTAAAATTGCCACAACCCAGCGCTATACCCATTTGGATATGGACGCGCTGACAAGAATTTATGATAAAGCACATCCGTTATCAGAGCAAGCGGCAAAGCATATGCCAATGCGCATAGATGATGAGCAGACAGAGAAAAAAGAAAAAGGGTAAGCTGTGGAATATCA
>CAOMFZ010000002.1 GCA_948482415.1 uncultured Mailhella sp. | reverse complement strand
TTTTATAAAAAAGCTTAAAAAGTTTTGTAAAGGGGTGCAGGGGAAGAAACTTTTACAAAAGTTTGTCCCCTGCATAAAAATTCTCAAGATTTATCGGAAACGCTCTAAAACTCACGCGTTACCGTCATTGTGAGGAGTGACAACGACGAAGCAATCTTATAGCGCAATAATATGTATGATATAAAATAATATGAATGTTATGTGGAACCGTTCTAAATGAAAGAATAGTTAAAAAAAATTGATACCATACAGCCGCCTGTAATTTTTAGACGGCTTTTTTTATTTACTTTTGACAGTTACAAATTGGGAAGCTTTAAGACCTTCCGGCGGGTCAAGAATGAAGAGTTTCACAAGGGCTTTTTCCTGTTTGTCTTCAATGCTGAAAATCCGGGCGTCTAATTTGTCATTGTCCTCGGTAATGACCGTGCAAATATCCCGTTCTTTGAGCTTTTTGGCGTCGCTTTTGGAAAATTCTGCCAGAACCCACCATTCTTCGGCGTTTTCAGGGTGGATCTCCATAAGAATTTCGTCTTTTCGCACCATGGAGCCATTATTGGCATAGTGCATGCCGGCCACAGCATTGAACGGCGCGTATATATATTCATTTTTTTGCAGGACAAGGGCTTTATTGTATTCCTCTTCAAGATAGCGGTATAAAATACTGTTTGGCTGTCCGAGAGAATTGGTTAAATCGCGGTATTTTTTATCAGCAGCAGCGCGGGCAGTGCTTGCCGTTTGAAATGCTTCTTCTGCTTCGTTGTATTTTTTTTGCAGTTCCTGCTCTTTTTTGACAAGTTCCGGGTCAGGTTTGCCGTCGATAAAAGAGTTGGGGCGGCGCATGGCAACTTGAGCCCTGGTGTGTTCGCGTACAACTTCCTGTAATTCTTTTAATTTTGCTGTTTCTGTTTCAGACAGTTTATTGATTTCCTGTGTAATATCTGCAAAAACATTGCCTAAAAGGGGCTTGAAAATTTGTTTGAGGGTGCCGGCATTGTGTTTATTATCATTAAATAATTGCAGATAGCCGCGAATTTCAGCAACCTTGGAACGGATATAGCCAGGGTCAAAATGCACAAGGGCATCGCCTTTGCGCACATTTTTTCCTTTTGGCACAAGCATTTCAAAAACAATTCCGTCCACAGGGGAATAAATAGCCTCCCCCTCTTTTGTGAGTTCAGCTTTTTCACTGGTGACTTTTTGGCTTAGAAGAAAAAGAAGGCAGGCAAGCAGTAAACAAAGCCCAATCCCGATGAGCAAAACCTTTTTCTCCGGCTTTTTTTGTTTGATAATCGCCATATTTTCTTTGTTGGAACCGGGTAATGCTGTTAATTTTTTCATATAAGCCTCGTACGTCAATATTGCAACATAAGAAAATATATGCAAATTTTATGCAAAAGAAAAGCTGAAAGATAAGAAAAAAATAAAAAATACAAAAAAATAATGCTTTGTTCCAGTATCAGGTTGATTTTATAACTACAAAATATAATTATAAAATTTTCTTTTTATGGGGGAAATGATTTCCCCCATACCCCCACATTGCTTGTTTTTCTTCCAAAAAATAAGAAGATATGTTTTATAGGTGAGTGATTATCAACCTCTTTCTATAACAAAGCAAAAAATAAAAATGCGCAAAAAAAAGCCCTCCGCCAAAAAACTTCATTTGACGGGAGGGCAAGGAATGTGGTTTTTATCAGAATTTCTTACATAAAAAGATTTTTGTCTTTGACGCGGACTAAATCCATTTCCAAAAGTTTTTCTGCAATTTGCACAGCATTGAGGGCAGCACCTTTGCGGACGTTATCAGCAACAACCCACATATTAAGACCGTTGGCAATACTTTCGTCTTCACGGATACGGCCGACAAAGGTAGCGTCTTCCCCTGCTGCAATGGTAGCAAGCGGATACATATTTTCTTTGGGGTTATCATAAACCTGCACGCCGGGAGCTGTTGCCAGAATTGCACGGGCTTCTTTTGCGGTAAGTTTCTTTTCTGTTTCAATATTGATAGCTTCACTGTGGCTGTAAAAGACCGGAACGCGCACACAGGTTGCCGTTACTTTAATATCCGGGTCTTCAAAAATCTTATTGGTTTCATTGACCATTTTCATTTCTTCTTTGGTGTAGTCATTGTCAAGGAAAACGTCAATATGCGGCAGGCAGTTGAAAGCAATGCGGTGCGGATACACATTATTTTCCGGTTCAATGCCGTTGAAAAGCTTGCGAACCTGCGTTTCCAGTTCGGCAATGCCTTTTTGACCTGTGCCGCTCACGGCCTGATAGGTGGAAACAACAACACGTTTAATTTTAGCCGCATCGTGAAGAGGTTTAAGTGCAACCAGCATTTGAATGGTTGAGCAGTTCGGGTTGGCGATAATGCCGTTGTGATTTTTGAGAGCATGGGCATTGACTTCAGGAATAACAAGAGGACAGCGTTCGTCCATACGCCATGCGCTGGAGTTATCCACAACAACACAGCCGGATTTCACCGCATGGGGTGCAAATTGTGTACTTGTGCCGCCGCCGGCAGAGAAAATAGCAATATCAACACCTTCAAAGGAATTTTCATTGAGTTCTTCAACTGTCAGTTCATCATCGCCGTAAGGAACTTTTGAGCCGGCAGAACGGGAAGATGCAAGAGCTTTTATGGTTGTAGCAGGGAAATTACGGGTATAGAGAGTACTTAACATTTCTCTTCCAACAGCTCCTGTTGCACCAACCACAGCAACAACCAAATTCTCTTTCATAATAGTTTCCTCTTTTTTGTAAACAAATTTGTTATATTTATTTTTTTGTTATAACATTTTTATCATTGCACCAAATAAAGGCACTGTCAAGCAATAAAAAATTAATTTTCTATGTTATTTTTTTCATTATTCTAAAATTAAATGACAAAAATGTAAATTTTTATCTGCTGCATTTTATTTGTGTATGAAGGAAGGATTGCATGTCAGTTGCTTTTTCCCGCAAAGAGCGTACTTTAGACGGGCAGGAGAAAATATTGCGTATGAACAAAACAAAAAGAACTGTTGGCAGACCCAAAGAATTTGACCGGGAAGCGGTTTTGGAAAAGGCTCTGCAAGTTTTTTGGGATAAGGGCTATGTGCTGACGTCCATGACTGAATTGTGCACGGCAATGCAGATTAATGCACCCAGTTTATACGCGACTTTTGGCAATAAGGCGCAGTTGTTTTTAGAAGCGCTGAATTTTTATGAAGAAAAGTATTGGACAGTACCCGCGCAAAATTTTTTAAAGGAAAAAGATATTGTCAGCGCTGTCCGCGATTTTTTCACTGCGTCCCTTGAAATTCTCTATTCGCAAAAAAATCCCTGCGGCTGTATGACGGTTTTGGCAGCTGTGAGTATTCCTTTAGAAGAACAAAAAATCCACGCAAGGGTGCAGGAACTCAGAAACGATACACAAACTATGTTTTTGACGCGGTTTAAACAGGCTGTGCAGGACGGGCAGCTGGCAAAAGGAACTGACTGTCAGGCTCTTGCCGTTGCCATGAATACTTTGCTTGAGGGCTTGTCTGTACAAGCGAAAAGCGGAGTTGTTCTCAATAATTTGCAGGAAATTCCGGAACTTGCTGTATGTATGCTGAAATCAAATTAATGTATGAATTTTAGATAGTAACAATTTTTTTTCAATAATTTTGTAATAATCATTAAAAAATAGTTGACAAAATTTTCTTCTCTGTCTATTTTGTAATCAATGTTATAAAATTATTTAATTGTAAGGAGTTGTTATGGCTAAGAAAGTTTTAATATTAAACGGCAGTCCCCGTCCAAAAGGAAATACAGCAATGCTTTGTGAGGCGTTCCTGAAAGGAGCTGAAGAGCAGGGGCACAGTGTTGTGCAGTTTAATTTAAATCAAATGAATATAAATGGTTGTCTTGGCTGTATGCAGGGGCATAAACAATGCAGAGAAAGTCCCTGTGTGCAGAAAGACGATATGCAAAAAATCTATCCTGTCTATCAGGAAGCTGATATTGTTGTGCTTGCGTCCCCTATGTATTACTGGAATATAAGCGGACAATTAAAAACTGTCTTTGACAGACTTTTTGCAGTGGCTGAACTCAACGAAAACTACCAAAACCCGCAAAAGAATTGCTATTTGATTATGGCTGCAGAGGGCAATTCAAAGGATAATTGGGAACCGGTTCTGCAAAATTACCGTGCTTTGACGAAATTTCTTGAATGGAAAAACTGCGGAGAAATTTTGGCTGGCGGCGTGATGAACGTTGGGGATATCAAAGGACATTTTGCCTTAGATGAAGCCTATAAAGCAGGCAAAGCTATTAATGGTTAGAGTGTTTACGATAATAATTGCAAATAAATTTTATAATAAAGTTTAAAAAGTTTTGTAAAGGGGTGCAGGGGAAGAAACTTTTTCAGCTACCGAAGGCGGCGAAGCCGTTTCTCTTATGTTGAACTTGCGAGACTTAGAGAAATAGACAGCAGAGATCGCTTGACCGAGCGTCATCTCTTTAGCACAGGATGTGCGAGCCTCGCAGAGCGAGCGAAACGAAAACCACGCTTTTCGTGAGCGAGAGCGAGTGTCAAGCAGGATGCTTGACCGAGCGTCATCTTATGAAAAGAGTTTTTTCGATATGGGCACTTGCCTCCGCTAAGCCGAAGCCCGTAAGCGCTGAAACAGGAAAAGCATCAGAAAAACGCTCCAGAAGCAGTTCCTGATTTTCTTTTGGCAGGTTATCCCATTTATTAAGCAAAAGAACACGGGGCACATCAGCAAGTTTAAGTTCTTCCAGAATTTTTTCCACAGATTCCAGCTGTTGTTCCATTTCTTCATGGGAAGCGTCCAGCACATGAATTAAAATGTTTGCCTCGTTGAGCTCTTCAAGGGTTGCTCTGAAAGCTTCCATAAGTTCCTTGGGTAAATCACGGATGAAGCCGACTGTATCGGCAAGTACTATTTCGTGTTCTTCGGGAAAACGGAGCCGTCTGGTGGTGGGGTCGAGGGTGGCAAAAAGTTTATTTTCAGCAATAACTTCACTTTTTGTCAGCTTATTGAGGAGGGTGGATTTTCCCGCATTGGTATAGCCCACCAAGGCAGCCACTGGCAAATTACAGCGGCTGCGTTTGGCGCGGTTTGCCTGACGCTGTTTTTTGAGATTTTCCAGCTCAATTTTAATTTTGGCAATTCTATCCCTGACACGCCGCCTGTCGGTTTCAAGCTTTGTCTCACCGGGACCCCGTCCGCCAATACCGCCCATAAGCCTGTCCATAGCCCGATTTTTTCCCACCAGTCGGGGCTGTGTATATTTGAGCTGTGCCATTTCCACTTGCAGTTTGCCTGCACCGGTTTTAGCATGCTGAGCAAAAATATCGAGAATAAGCTGTGTTCTGTCCAGCACTTTTCGCTCGGTAAGTTCGGCAAGATTTTGCAGCTGGGCAGGGGAAAGTTCGCCGTCAAAAATAATAATGCCTGCATGCCCCTGCAAAGCAATAACTTCCAGTTCTGCCAATTTATTTTGGCTTAAAATTTGTCTGGGATTGATGGTTGTCACCCGCTGGATTAAATTGCCCGCAACGCCAAGCCCTGCTGTTCGGGCAAGCTCCGTCAGTTCCGCAAGATTACGTTCCTGAATGGCTTTAGGCGCTTTGCTCACGGAAACAAGCACACAGCGGGAACCTGCCTGAAAGGTTTCTATTTGACCTTTTGCTTTGTATTGAGAAAAATTTTTTGAATTTTCAGTAGAGTGGCTATCTTTAATTAACCGGGCAAATTCTTCTTCAATAGCGTCAATTTCTGCGGATAAATCAAGGGGATTTTTGTCCCATACAAAAAATTCCGTGATACGGTACGGTTCGGCGGGACGTTCGGGTGTAAGGGGCTTTGGCTCAATGTCTGCATGATAAAGATTTTGAGTTAAAATAAAATCGATATCTTCTGCCCGCAAGGGCGGATTGTCCTGCTTTTCCTCAAGATATTCCAGCTGTTTTTGTTTTTTGAATGTTTTGCTTTTGCTGATGTCGCGGATATAGCTTTCATCAGAAATAAGGGCAGGAAGGAGATGGGCGGACTGAAAATGGACAGGCGCACCAAATTCATCAACAGTCAGAACCCCAATACTGTCCAGACGAAGAAAAAGCAAATCCATTAAATCTTCACCTGAAAGCTTGCTGTCTGTGAGGTGCGTATGCAAAAGCCGTATGCCCCGCAGGCGTCCTGTGGAGCGTTCACGCGCAAGGGTAGGAATTAATATTCCGTGGGCATCGCCGACAATGGTCAGCTCGACTTTGCCTTGTCTGTCTATGAGCAAACCAATCTGCCGTGAGATAAGACGCGACAAAGCACCAAGCTCTTTAGCCTGTTCAAGGGTATAGCCAGTGTGTACGTCATAGCGGCGGTTGGCGAGGCGCTGCAGGGCTTTCAGCTCATTTGCCTTCAGCCCTGCCAAATTTCCATCTAAAAGAGCTATACGTTAACTCCTTCAAGATAGAGAGAAATCATTGCGTCGTATTCAGAAGTGATTTTGAATGTTTTAGCAGACATTTCCTTTCTGAATGCAAGGCTGACACCTTGAGGATTTTTGATTTCTTCCATAGCGGAAAGATAATATTCAGGATTGGGCAAAATAAGCATGCTGTGGAAGTTTTTAGCCGTTGCGCGCATAAGACAGGGACCGCCGATATCAATTTCTTCCACCATATTGCGCACAGGAAGCTGCTTTTCCAACGCGTCAGCAAAGGCATAGAGATTGACGCAGACAAGGTCAAAAGGCGTAATCTTGTGTTCCTTAAGCGTTGCCATGTGTTCAGGATTGTCTTTATCTGCTAAAATGCCGCCGTGAATTTTGGGGTGCAAAGTCTTAACTCTGCCGTTCAAAATTTCGGGAAAACCGGTTACGCTTTCAACAGCTGTGACAGGAATGCCTGCGTCTTTCAAAAATTTCATGGTTCCGCCGGTGGAAACAATTTCCACATCGTGAGCATGTAAAAATTCGGCAAACTCTTTCAGTCCGCTTTTGTCGGTAACGCTGAGCAGTGCACGTTTAATGGGTAAAAAATCCATTGTATTTCCTTTGTTAAAGGTTAGTGGTTAGTAACCAAAAATAACATTACCATAAAATTGAAATGGATACATGAGCATGGCGGCTAAAAATCCTGCCATGGCATCGTCAGCCATTATTCCAAGACCCCCGCGGAGTTTGCGCTCGCAAAGCCCAACAGGTCCGATTTTACTGATATCAAAGGAACGGAAAAGCAAAAAGCCAATCATGAGTATAAACCATTCCTGAGGCATAATGGCTTTGCTGCCAAGATACGAAATCACATTGACAGGCAGAAGCGTAAACCATTGCCCAAAAACTTCGTCAATAATTACGCTTGAGGGATCATGTTCTCCCAGTTCCTGCTCTGCCTGTTCACCGGCTTTTAAGCCAATCACAAAAAGTACAACTAAAATCAGCAGGCGCTGAATAAGGGTAAAAGGCAAAAAGCAAAGCGGTGCAAGCAAAACCGCAATAAATGAGCCGGCGGTGCCGGGGGCTTTTTTTATCCGTCCAACCAGTCCAAGGGTCGCAATATTGGTCCATAATGAATAGTGCATACTTATCCTGTAATGAGTGTATTCCTGTATTCTTCAAGGTTTTTAATGCCCAGTTCTTCGCAAACGTGCGGCAGCTCCTGAATAATTCTAAAAATTGTTGTGGGATCGGTAAAGGAGGCAGTGCCAATTTCCACGGCACTTGCGCCGACCAAAATAAATTCCAAAACATCTTTTGCACTGCGTATGCCGCCAATGCCAATAACAGGAATTTGCACAGCCTGCGCTACCTGCCAGACACAGCGAAGGGCAACGGGCTTAATCGCCGGACCGGAAAGACCACCCACAATATTGGCTAAAAGCGGCTTGCGCGTACGAATATCAACAGCCATGCCGGTAATGGTGTTAATGCAGGAAATCATGTCTGCTCCTGCCGCTTCAACAGCTTTTGCCATTTCCGCAATATTGGTGACATTGGGGGAAAGCTTGACAATAACAGGAAGTTTGCCGGCATTTTTTTTCACAGCCTGCACAATGGAACTTGCCATAAGCGGATCCTGTCCAAAGAGAACGCCGCCGGCTTTGACATTGGGACAGGAAATATTGACTTCAAGCCCTGCCAGCTTTTCTTCTTTGGATAAAATATTCGCAAGTTCTCCGAAATCTTCGGCGCAAGCTGCATAGATATTGGCAATAACAGGAACATCATGAGTGGGAAGTGCAGGGAGTTTGTGCTGGATAAAAGCTTCCACACCGTCATTCTGCAAGCCCACAGCATTGAGCATGCCGCAGGGAGTCTCGGCAATACGGGGAAGAGGATTGCCCGGACGGGGTTTCAAAGACAAACCTTTGACAATAATTGCGCCTAATTTGCTCACATCGCCGTAGGGCATAAATTCCGTGCCGTAACCAAAGGTTCCGGACGCACTCATTACAGGATTTTTGAGTTCCAAACTTAAGCCGTTTTTTGTTTTGAGAGAAATATGGGTATTCATAAGTATAGCCTATTGTTATGCATCTAAATTGAGTTTATGCGCCCAGAAAACAGGTCCCTTTGTACAGGTTTGGACAGGCAGTCCGACTTTTTCCTTATCAGGGTAGACGTCGGAAGTTGTGGAAACGCAGCCAAGGCAAGCCCCAATGCCACATGCCATGCGCTGTTCCAGTGATAATTGTGTCGCCACACCCAAACTAAGGGCATTTCTCCAAATGTTTTTAAGAAAGGGCATAGGTCCGCAGGCCAGAACCAATCCGTTGTTTTCTGCCATAATTTTCATTTTTTTATAAATGATATCAAGGGTGACTTGTAAATCTTCGCTGTTTTGCTCGTAGTTGGTTTCAACTTCTATATGCCTGGTGAGGCTTTCCACAGGATAATATTGTTCAGGCAGTCTGTGGCTGAAGAACATGGTCAGCTTATTCTGCAGATTATATTGTTCCACATAACCTGCAAAAGGAGCAATGCCAATGCCGCCTGCCAGCAAAAGCGTCGGCATGTTTTCCATGGCAAAGTGTGTTCCAAGCGGTCCCCAGACAATGACTTTATCCTTGGGCTTGAGTTGGGCTATTTGTTCTGTTCCGCGTCCGACAACCTGAAAGAAAAGCACAAGGGATTGATTTGTCACACGGCAAATGGAAAAAGGTCTTGCCCATGTGAGTTCACTGTTCCAGGAGCTTGGACGAAGCATAATAAATTGACCCGGATGCCAGTTTGACCAGTGAGGACGGGAAAGGGTGAGCGCAAAAAATTTCTTATCCCCAATGGATCCAAAGGGAACAAGATCTGTCACAGTCAGTTCTGTGCGTGCAGGTAAAACAGGAGTTTTTTCCATAACCAGCTCCTTGCCAAAAGAGAAATCAAGAATAGAACAGAGTGTAATATGTTGTTTTGTTTGGGTCAAGTTAAGTGGACAGGGAAAAAGTTGAATTTTGCCTGTTTTTCTTTTCCTTGTTATATTTTGTTCTTTTTTCCGTAAATTTTCTTGCAAACTTTGTGTGTCTGTGAAAAAATATTGTCCTTGCGAGGAAAATATGCTGCAAAAATATATATTAATGTTTTTGGGAATGGCCGGAATTTTTTTGGGTTTTGAAAATCCTGTAAAAACAATTCCTTTTGCGGTTCTGCTTTATCCGTTCAGTTTATATGTGCTTGCCCATACCAGTAAAAATTATGTGCGGGAAACCTTGATTATGGGCATGTTTGGCTACGGCAGTGCGTTTTACTGGCTTGCAGTCACTGCTCATCGGTATGGGGAAATTCCCTATGCGCTGGCTGTTTTTTTCCCGCTTTTGCTGGGCTTTTATTTTGCGGTGTACGGCACACTGCTTGCGGTTTATTCGCGTAAAATTATGCATGCAGCTCCTTTTTATAAAATATGCAGCTTAGGTTTGGGCTGGTATTTCTGCGAACTGTTCAGAGCATGGTTTTTAACGGGCTTTCCATGGTTTACCCTGTCTTCTGCCTTTGCTCCGCTTCCTGTTATGGTGCAGACAGTCAGCATTTTTGGTTCTTATGTTTTATCAGGGCTTTTTGCCATGGCAGCATTTTTTCTGGCTGAGCTCATGCTTGCAGCGCAAAAAAGAAAACAAACGGGCAAATTGCGTTCGTTCGGCAGAATGGGGGATTATGCAGGGATTTTACTGCTGGTGTTAATCTATTTTTATGGGGCGGTGACCTTGCAGAATGTGCCCCAAACAGACTATGAAAGCACCACCAATATTATGCATAAAAAGCTTGATGTTTCGTATCTGGCTGCCCATGAATCGCCTTCCATGCAGGGGCAGTCTCTGCATAAAGTGCTCCGCTTTGCAGATAAAGATGCGGTGAATTTTTCCATTATTCAAGGCAATATTTCCCAAAATATCAAATGGTCACCTTTGTTTCAGAACGACAGCCTGCAAAAATTTTTCAGACTTACCGAAGAAGCAAGCCGCACTGTCAAAAGCGAGAGCATTTTTATTTATCCGGAAACAGCTTTCCCGATAACTTCTTATTATAATAAGGAATTGTATCAAAAGGTGCTGGATTTCAGTGCAAATAAAACCCTGCTTTTTGGTATTCCCTATCTTGAAGATGCCGGAAAATATTATAACAGCATTGAACTGGTGCAAAACGGCAAAAGCCTGGCTATGTATGAAAAAGAACATCTGGTGCCCTTTGGGGAATATGTGCCGGCTGTTCCGTTTCTTTCTTCTTTCAATGAAATACTAGCAAAATACGGCGGCGCTTACAGCCTGGGGCAAAACGAACAGCCCGTTATGCATGTACGCTTTCAGGATAAAGACATTCATATTTTGCCGCTTGTCTGTTATGAAGCCATTTTTCCGGAACTTAGCTGGAAGCGTTTGCAGAAGGATTTTGCCCATGTGCTGTTAAATGTCAGCAACGACGCCTGGTATGACAAAAGTTCGGCGCCGTATCAGCATTTGAATTTAGCCCGCATGCGCTCTGTGGAATGCGGACTTCCCATGATACGGGCAAGCAATACGGGCATTAGCGCCTTTATAGATCAATACGGGCAGATTATTCTGCAGTCAGACCTTTTTACAGACGAGAGCCTGACCATGCCGCTGCCTGTTCGTCCCTATGAGCCTACGGTTTTTGTGGTGATTGCGCCCTATCTGCCTTATCTTGGCATTGCGCTTTTTATCTTTTTGCAGATGATTGGCATTTTGCATGCCCGTTTAAATATTTTGCACCGCACAGCAGAAAATTTGCAGGATTAGAGTAATTCCGGTGAGTCGTTTGTGAGTTATTGTAATTTTTTGGAGGCAAGTTCTGACAAGACAGGGGATATGCAAATGGACGCAGAAAAAGCCCTGAGCACAGCAGCTGGCTTGCTCAGGGCTTTTGGATTGTTACAGTCAAACAAAAGTAAGTATATGAAGAAAGTTTTGTATGCTGACGGTTAATGCAATATTGCCGGAAGCCATGCTGAGAGCGGCGGGAAAGCAATAATGATTGCAATTACAAAGGCAAGTCCGATAACAAAGGGGACTGCTGCCCGGAACATGGTGCCGAGCGGAATTTCCGCCACCGACTTCATGACAAAGAGGTTAATGCCGAAAGGCGGTGTAATGGAAGCCATGTTCATCATAAGAACCATAAGAACGCCGAACCAAATGAGATCCCAGTGGAAAAGATGGGCAATGGGCACGAAAATCGGCACACAAACCAAAAGCAGAGGCATGGCGGGTACAAAACAGCCGAGGAAGAGCAGCACGATGATAATTGCTACCATGGTAAGCCAGCCGGGCATACCCATAGCGCCGATACCTTCAGCAAGCAGTGTCGGGATACGGCTCAGAGTCATAAGATAACCGAGTATGGTCGCACCCGTAAGCACCGTAAATGACATCGTAATGAATTTTGAGGCATCGTTCAGGCTTTCCATGAACTTTTTGATTGTCAGACGGCGGAGTGCAAGCGCAATGATAAGTGTACCGACAGAACCTATGGCGCCGCCTTCTGTGGGAGTGAAAATACCTGCATAAATACCGCCGATAACAAGGATGAACAGCAAAAGAATGGGGAGTGCTGACGTAAGGGAGCGCATACGCTCGCCGATGGGCGTTTTTTCGACTCTCGGAGCAAGAGCGGGATTGCGCCATACCATGAACCATACGGTAAGACAGTATAAAAACATACACAGTATGCCGGGAATAACGCCTGCCATAAAGAGGTCGGCAATAGATTGTTCGGCAAGAACGCCGTAAAGAATGAAATATGCACTTGGCGGAATAAGACAGCCGATGGTACCGGAACAGGCAAGCGTGCCTACGGCGAGTTTGTCGTCATAACCCGCGGAGCGCATTTCCGGAAGAGCTATGGCTGACATGGCGATTGTGCCGGAAAGGGAATCGCCGACCACGGCGCCGAATGCGGTACAGGCACAGACACTGCCTTGAGCAAGACCGCCTCTGCAGTGGCCGAGCCATTTTTTGGCACATTCATATAAATCTTTGCCTAAGTTCCCGTAGAAACAGAAATATCCCATAAGCATGAAAAACATGAGCGGGGACCATGTATAGCTGGCAGAAGTGGAAAATGCGGCTTTTCCGTAAAAGTTCAGTGTGGCAGTAAGACCGCGTATGGAACCGGAGAACATGAAACCGGTTGCCATAAGGGCAAGAGCTACCGGCATACCGCTTAAAAACAGCAGGAACATAACTACGATGCCTATGCTGCCGATGGCAACGCTGCTGACGCCAATAAGCCTGTGGGTACCGAGATACCAGGCAATGAGAACAGGAATAATGCCGGCTGCCCATACAATAATGATGCGGACTGTGCCAAGTTTTGCAACATTATGAAACTGAACAAGGAAATCCCAAACGAAGGACAGTGCCAGGGTTACAAAGCCAAACACAACAAACCACACAAAGGGTGCATAGGGTATGCCAAGCAGACCCGTGGTGCTTTTTACGATGAGAGCATAGCGGGCTGTAGCGTAAATGCTGAGGGCACAGACTGCCAGACTCCATAAAGAGGTTACAGCTCCCAGCGTATTTTTGTTGTTTTCGTTTAATGAGCCGGTAATAACGTCCATGATAACATGGCTTTTGTTCCACTGTCCGTAAGCTATGGCTGAAAATACCACAAGAGCCATGAGCATTTCTGTTACTTCATATGTCCCCGGCAGAGGACGGTTGAAAAAATATCGCAGAAAAACATCCAAAAAAGTCAGGATGACTATGCCCATAAAAACTATCATCCCTCCGGCACTGAGCCATTTACAGAAGGTGCTTAATGCATTGGCTGCAGGCTCAAGAATGCGAAGAAGAGTTCCGGATATGCCGGTACAGTTCGCATATCTGCCATTCTTGTTGTTGGGAATTAAAGTTCCGGATGCTTCAGTTCTGTGTTCAGACATAACTTTTCCTTTTACTTAATAACCAAAATTGTTTTTTTTTGAACCTTTCCCGAATAAACGGGAAAGGCGGAATTGTTTTTATTCGGCGAACATTTTATGCAGCTGTGATTCGTTCCATTTGGCATTGTATTGTGCTTCCAGTTCACGCGTTCTTGCAGCGATTTTATCACCCGGAAGTCCGAATTTGTTCAGTGTATTTATCCATTCCTGATTAACGGGTTCAACAAGTTCGGCGGCTTTTTGGTATTCTTCTTCGGAAAGGAAATGGATTTGTCCATGCATTTTGTCACGCCAGATTTTGGCTGATTCATACTGATCTTTATTCCAAAAATTTTGGAAATAGTCTATTGCGTATTGACCGGACATATCATCGATGATTTTCTTCAGGTCATCCGGCATACTGTCGTAAACGTCCTGGTTCATGGCACAGTAGAAAGTTCCGCCAACAATGTTGAGGGGCAGAAGGTGTTTGATAAGATCGCCGAAGCGGCGGCTTACCAAAAGCTGGAAGTCGCAGGTTGTTCCGTCGACAATTCCCTGCTGCAGTGCCATGAAAACTTCTCCGGCAGGCATGGTTACCGCGGAAGCGCCGAGTGCATTTATTTTTGCTGCTGCAACTGCGCCGCCGATACAGGCAATTTTCATGCCGCGCAGATCGTCAATGCTTTTAACGGGCTTGACGGTTCCAATAAGCATGCCGATGGGCAGGCTATGAGAGAAAAGAAGCTTTGCTCCTTCCAGTTCTTTCATAACTTCGGGAAATTCTTTTTGAATGGTTGTCAGAACCTGTGTCGGTTTATCCTGTGAACGGGTTATGTCAGTATAGTCTATCATGCGTTCATGATAGGGGAATTGCCCGTAGGCAGTTCCGTAGCTGGATTCTGCCATATCGGCAAGACCGTTTTTAACGGAGTCATAGGCTTCTCCCTGTTTACTGAGGGCTTCGGCAAAATACGGTTCAATCTCAATGCGTCCACCTGAGCGTTTTTCCAGTTCTTCCACCCATGGTTTGATGGCATTGACCCAGCGGCTGTGCACAGGGGCAATGGCCAGATTAAGACTGAGCGTATATTCGGCCGCAAAGCTTTGAACTGCGGGACACAGCAGAACTGCAGCAAATATTGATGCAATAAGTTTTTTCATAATTGTTTCCTTTGCTGATTATGGGGTGACAAAACAACTGCTCCGAATGCCGCAAATGCAGTGTTGCTGGAGCGACTGAAAGCTCATGCTCGGTCAGGAAGAAAATGAAAGAAGAAAAAACAGGAAAACGGACGGCTGAGCCGCTGTCTTGTCCGCAAAAAGAAGGCAGAAAATTTTTTGATACGGACGCGGGATCGCCGCGTCCGTGTTTTGTTTTTTGAAAAGTGAATGGTTACAGCCTAGTGTGCAGAGGGAATTCAAAGCTGATGGCAGACTGCGTGCAGGCTATGCGGCAGCAGCCGCAGTGCCAGCATTCATCGGGGTGAGCCACTTCGGGCGTTTCTTTGCCCATACGCAGAACATAGCCGGGACAGCTTGTAATGCACTTCTGACACTTCACACATTTTTTTTCATCAAATACTGGAGGCATATTTCTACTCCTAAGAAATGGTGAGAGCTTTAATTGGTAATAATGATACCTAACCGTTATTTCCAGGTAAATTCAACAGAGCCGTCAGCCGCAAGTTTGACAGAAAGCGGACGGTTCAATGAAGGATCGAGATTCGGGTAATCCGCACGGCGGTACATGGTACGACCGGATTCTTTTCTTTGGAGGCAGGCCTGAATGTAGATGCGGCAGAGTTTGAACAGTTCGCGGCTCTCATGTATGCGCATAAGATCGCGGAAGTCGGAAGCGCCGAGACGGGGCAGGTATTCTTCCAATACTTTCATGCTGTCCAAAGCTTTGAGCATGCTGCCTTCGGTACGCTGGAATCCTACATAATAGTCCATAACCTGACGGAGTCCGTCTTCAAAAGTTGTGTAGGTAATAGGACGTTCACTGGGACGTACCAGCGGATCGTAAAGCGTATTAAACCATGAATCCACTTCTTTTTGGTTAATGGCAGGAGCTTCTGTCTGTGCTGCACGGGCTGCTGCAAACCGGCCTGCGCTGTATCCCAGACACATGGCTCCGGAGAAGTTTCCGAGCAGGCTGGATGTGTAAAGGTTTTTAATGTCTGTTTCCTGTTCGTCGGAGCAGACAACCAGACCGCCGATAAGACGTTCGCCTATTTCCACTTCCAGAGGAGCTTTGGTAAAGTCGATGTCACGGGCGCGGCAGTAATCCAGATAGGTTTCTTTGTCGCCGGGCATAAGGTCATACTGCAGATGTCTTGCATCTTCCGGTGAGAAGTGGGTCATATCCATTACAAACGGAGGGCCGGAGCCTTCAAGCATTTCGTTGTATGTACCCATAACCTGATTTACACGGAGACCGTTTTCCCACATAGGGTCATATTTGCCCATGAAGCGTTCGCCTTTTGCGTTAAGTTCCTTGCCGCCCATGTTGTTGATGCCGTTCATGCCGGGAGCGCCCCAGCCTTTCGGCAGCATGGTACACATATCGGATGTTTCAATCGCATTGACGGAAGCGCCTGCTTCAAGAGCCAATACCTGTTGGCTGCCGGTTACATACGGAGAGTACCATACGTTGAACGGTTTGTGTGTGGAGTTGTTTGAAACGCGCTCGGAAGCTAAGCCAAAACAGAGCACTGCGCTTTTGCAGCGTATGACGACAAAGTCGCCGTTCTGAACGTTCCAACCCAAACAGCCGGCAATGCGGTCACCGTCTTTGAGAAGTGCAAGAACTTGTACGTTGTCAACAACTTTTACACCCATTTTGCGGATATATTTTGCAACTTTGGGTTTTACCGTATAGCCGTGGTCAATGTGAATCCACCATGCACCGGGCTGACCGAACCCTACTGAGCGCATATAGGAACCGTCCGGATTGTGTTTGAATTCAATTCCGGCTTCTTCCAAAATGCTGATACAGGGTTTCATGGCATCGTACATGTTGCGGACAATGCCGCGGGTTATACCGCTTATTGGAGTAGCCCAGTATCCTGCCAAATCTTCATAGCTGTCATGTTCGTCAATATCAAGAACAGCCATAAAGTGGTCGTTGCCGCCGCCGAGGTTGCCTGAGCTTTCAAGGCGGCCTTTGTCCACCATGAGCACTTCGGCACCTGCTTTGCGTGCGGAAATGGCGGCGCCGCAGCCCGAAGCTCCTGAGCCGAGCACCAATACATCTGTTTCATAATACTTCTTGTCAAATTCCATGTGATTTCTCCTGGCGTTTGAAAACAATGACAAGTTAGGGAAAGTCCTGAAAAGCAGACTTTCCTCGTTGCTGACTTTATTCTTGCTAAAAGCATGCCAATTGTGTATTTGTATATATTATATGTAAAATCAATATATTATTTAATTGTTCTTTTTTTCATTTAGTGTATTCATACGCCAAAAATGGCATAAGCTTTTTTATGAAAAACAGTACAATATGTATTTAATTATTTGTAATTAAAGAGATTATTGTTAGAATGCAAAAAATATCATGTTGTGCCATTATTGACATATTTTTTTGCCGGGCTATCATGATATTTATTGAACATATAGGAGAAGACCTTATGCAGATAAAAAATTTTTCTGATCTGCCCGCTTTTTTTCTTTCGGCAGAAGGCAGAGTGCAGTGGTGGAATGAAGCCTGCGTATCGTTTACGGGTATGAAAGAAAAACAAATGGTGCACAGCCCGGTATGGAAAGCTTTTTATCATTTTCCCGCAGAACTTCCTGCCGAAAAACTTCTTAGTGCCTGGCGCGCAGGCGAGCTGCCTGATACCGAATCGGGCAGACCAGATGATACGAAGTTTCGTTCTGTTCTTATTTCAGTGGAAAAACCGCTTTTTTGCAGGCTTTGGACATGGAGCCGCCTTTCGTTTGACAAAGAAGGCAATGTTGCGGGAGTTCTGCAGCTGTTCGCCCCTGTCAATCTTGACCATGCTGTGGAAGATTCTCCTTTGGTACGGCTCATGATTGACCGTTTTCCTCTTCCTGTCGCTCTTATGAAAAATTTTCATTTTCATCTGATCAACAGAGCATACATGGATCTTGTTCGCTGCAAAGATCCCGCAGAAATATGCGGAAAACCGGGAGATTATTTTATTGATCAGGAAGATAAAGCCCGCTTTAATGAAATGAACCGCAATAATCATCAGCATATAGTCAGCGGCAACAGATATCACTGGCGGTACCGAACCATGGACGGCGAACTGCGTTATGTTGTCGGTCATCCCACCGTACTTTCGTGGAATAACGGTGTCATTCTGCTCAGCACCATGACCGACGAAACCGAGATCGTACTGCGGGAACAGGCTTTGTTGGCAGAGCAGAAGGCGCAGCAGTCTGAAATGCGTGCCCTTTTGGAGAAAAGTACAAAATTTGACGACAGTGTTTTTTTGGGTGAAGGCCCCGTTATGCAAAAACTTATGCGGGATGCTGTCACTTCTGCAAAAAGCGATTCAAATATTGTTATTACGGGAGAAACCGGTACCGGAAAAAGCCTGCTTGCAAGACTTATTCACAAATTCAGCTCAAGGAGCGACAAGCCTTTTGTTTCCGTGAACTGCGGCGCTATTCCCGAAAGTCTTATGGAAAGCGAGTTTTTCGGCCATGTTAAGGGAGCTTTTACCGGAGCGGTGAGCAGCAGCACAGGATTTTTCGGTGCAGCTGACGGCGGCACGCTTTTCTTGGATGAGGTGGGAGAGCTGAGTCTGTCCATGCAGGTAAAACTTCTGCAGGCTATAGAATCTCGGTCTTATACCCCCATAGGCTCAAGCATTGTCCAATATTCCGATGTCCGGCTTATATGTGCCACGAACAGGAATCTTATGCAGATGATAAAGGAAAGTTCACTGCGTACTGATTTCTTTTACCGAATTTTTGTCGTTAATCTGCATGTTCCTCCTTTGAGGGAGCGGAAAAATGATATTGTGCAGCTGGCAAAGTTCTTTTTTCGAAAATTTAATACCCTGGATTCCGAGCCTGTCATTCCGGAAGATATTCTGAAAAAGTTCTGTCAGTATGAATGGCCCGGAAATATTCGTGAAATGCAGAATGTGATACTTCGTTATCTGGTAACGGGCGAGGTTCAGTTTTTTCCCATGTTGTCCGCAAAAGAAGATGTTTCGCTGAAGCATGTTGATTTAAAAGACGGTGCTTTGCCGAAAGATTTTGATTTGGAAAAGGCTTTGCTGCGTACCAAGAAAATTTATATTGTACGGGCTCTTAAGCATGCGCGCGGCAACAAAAAAGAAGCTGCGGCACTTCTCGGGCTGCCGCTGCGTACATTTCAGCGTTATTGCTCTCAGCTTGGGCTGATGCGCAGACTGCCAGAGCTTGATTAGTTTTAGAGCATTTCCGCATAACATTCGTAATTTTTATTTTCTTTGGGGGAAATGATTTCCCCCAATCCCCCTCAAAGCCCTGTTATGGACGTTGTCCATAACAGGGAATAAGTATTCTTGATGTTAACAGGAAACGCTCTATTTATTCATAAGCTGATTAATAAAAAACTCCCCATAAAGGGGAGTGAGAGGAGTTGTTTATCTTCTTATGCTTTTTAGGTAGTTTATTTCAGACTATGCGTAGATTTCCTGCTGAAGCCATTTTTTAATGCTTTCTGTTGGAGAATAAAGCCCTTTTAAGCCTTCATGTTCTTTTTTAAATTCTTTTTCCAAGTCTTTGGGCAGTTCAACGGTAAGCAAATCAACAGCCTGTTCGGAATTTCGGCGCACAAGACGGACTGTGGGCTTTTCTTCCCAGTTATCCACAACAAAATAGGTAGCAAAATCATCTTTTGAGCGCACCGGTGCATGTTCCGCATGCCAGTCATTGTTTCCCCATTCCAGATAAAGGGTCACAGCATCTTCCGGGGCAAGGTTCCAATCAATAATAAGAGAAGCTACATCTTTTAATGTTTTAATTTCTGTATTCATTATGAAAAGCTCCTTTTTTACAGTTGCTGTAATACTGTATATGCCAAAATAAATCTCTTGTCAATAATAATTCCTAATAAGAAAATTATGCTAAAATGTGTAGCGCAAAAAAGGCAGAATAAAATTATGAAATATAAGAGGCAACAACTTCCTGACAAATTTCCCATGCTTTACTGATAATGGCATAGTGTTCGTCACGGTTTAAAGGAACTATGGTGCCGTCCTCTTCTTTGCTGATAACCAGTTCAATACTTCCGGGAATATAGAGAAAATGGAGTTTTGCATCAAAAATACGGCAAAGTTCTTTTTGCAGATGGGCGAGCATGGCTGTTTCTTCACCGCGAATGCAGAAGTTTGTCCAAAGTTCACGGGCAACACGGGAAATAACAAAGGCTTTGCGCGCACTCTGGTCTTTGAGCTGTTCGTTTGCGAGAAGACGTCTGGTCTGTTTGTGATAAATCATAGTCCGAGTTTCCACTAACTGTTTTTCGTACTGGTGGATACTGGTTTTTTTCTGATATTGAGGCAATCCCTGCAACAGCGCACGAATACTTGCTTTTTGGACTTTGCTCAAACTGTTTTTGTCTAAAGTATTAGACATGACGTCTTCCTTTTGTAGTTGTACATTTTGCTTATCGGTTGCTTTAAAAATAACTTTATGCCCGTTTGGAAAAAAAGAGAAGTTTTTATTCTATACAAAATTTAGCAACTATGCTATAATAATACAATGTTTATGAGTGCCGGAGGAAAAATATGGGCTTTTTTTCTGCTGTAAAGAAAATGTTTCAATCTTCAAATGAGCCAAAACAGGAAAATAGACAGGAAAGTGGCAGTACTGCGGTCAGTTCCGAAGAATTAGAGCAATTTACCATACGATTAAGACAATGCGAGCCAAAGCTTTCTGCCTGGCTGCAAGTAATATTGGAAGGTGTTGAAAAAACTGATGAAGTTTTATGGACACGGCTTTCTGTTTTATTAAAAGCCCTTGAAACGCCGGAAGAGGAAGCGCAGAAATTTATTGATGATTTCAAATCCTGGACAAAGAAAATGGATTATCAGTATGTGCAGGATTTTCGCTCTGAATTGCAGTACCGTCTTGCGCTTGCCCTTGAAATGGAAGACGAGGAAAGCGAAAAAGATTTAGTTTTTGCAAAATTGCAGACAGGGCTTGAAAAAACCAGAAATCAACTGGGCAGGGGGCTGCAAAGCATTCTTTCCGGGCACAGCAAGGCAAATGAAGCTTTTTTTGAGGAACTGGAAGAACTTTTTATTATGTCTGATATGGGGGCGGAACTTTCCATGCAGCTGGTGGAAAAACTGCGCCGTCATGCCAAACAGAATAATATTGATAATACGAAGGATTTACTGCCGTATTTACAGCAGGAAGTGCGGGAGCTTTTCAAAATGCCGCGCCGCATTACCGCCATAAACCTGCCTGAAGTGGTGCTCATGGTGGGCGTGAACGGTGTGGGCAAAACCACAACCATTGCAAAACTCGCTTACAGAGCCAAAATGCAGGGCAAAAAAATCCTTATTGCAGGCGCAGATACATTCAGGGCGGCTGCGGTTGAACAGCTGGAAGAATGGGCAAAGCGCATAGGCGTGGATTTTTATTCCAAAGGAAGCAATGCCGACCCTGCCGCGGTTGCCTATGAAGCCATGGACAAGGCGCTTGCCGGGAATTATGATTTGGTTTTTATCGATACAGCCGGCAGACTGCACAATAAAAGCAATTTAATGGATGAGCTGCAAAAAATTAAAAATGTACTGGGCAAAAAACACGAGGGTTCACCCCACAGAAGTATTTTGGTTATTGATGCAACCACAGGGCAAAATGCCATTCAGCAGACAAAGGTATTTAAAGAAATCGGGGGCGTCAGCGAAATTATTTTAACCAAGCTTGACGGAACAGCCAAGGGCGGCGTTGCCATGGCTGCGGCGAGCACGTTTGAAGTGCCTATTACTTTTGTGGGACTTGGGGAAAAAATGGAAGATCTGCGTCCTTTCAATCCTGATGATTTTGCAAAGGCACTGCTTGGTGATATTGCCGGTAATGATGCGTAATATTTCAAAACAAAAATGGGTTCTTGACCATTATTTTAATTTTAGTTAATAACAATAAAATTCAATCATTTTGTTATAGAAAGAGGTTGATAATTAATCACCTGTAAAACATATCTTCCTGTTTTTCTTTTAGAAAAACAGGCAATGTGGGGGTATGGGGGAGCGGTAGCCGTTAGCGAGTTTACGAGCTTTACGGATAGCGACAGCAGAGATAATCATTTCCCCCATAAAAAGAAAAAGCGGTGGTTTAGAATATTTCCGGAAATAATTGCAGCAAATTTTATAAGAAAGTTTAAAACGTTTTGTAAAGGGGGACAGGGGAAGAAACTTTTTCGCTTTAGCTGTTAGCGAATTTATGAGCCTTACAGAACTGGACAGCAGAGCTAAAGTTTTTCCCCTGCATAGAAAAATCGCAATATTTATCGGAAACGCTCCAGAGCCTGAAAATTTATGACAGAGACAGAGGGAAAAAACATGGAAAAGCAATTTACGATTAAAGAGTTAGGAAAGTGTATTTTTGATAATCCGAGAAAAATGCACGGTGCTGTGAGTGATGAGTATATACCTATCAATGTTTCTGAAGAATTTATAAAAGCCTGCGGTACTGAGGCGGAAAACAACGCAAAAGCCTTGTATTTTCAGGAAGCCGGTCCACGCGAAAAAATCTTTTTTGACCCTGAAAAAACAAAGGTGGGCATTGTTACCTGCGGCGGTTTGTGCCCTGGGCTGAATGATGTTATCCGCGCCATTGTTATGGAATTGTGGTATGGGTATGGTGTACGCAATATTGTGGGTATTCCGTATGGCTTGGAGGGCTTTATTCCTGAAAAATACGGGCATCAGCTTTTAGAGCTGACCCCTGATTTTGTGTCCACTATTTATATGCTGGGGGGAACAATTTTAGGCTCTTCCCGTGGTGCGCAGGATTTTGATAAAATTGCTGATTTTCTGTATGAACGGGGTATTAATTTACTCTTTGTGCTGGGCGGTGACGGAACCATGAAAGCTGCCAAGGCAATTTCCACTGCCGTCAAAGAGCATAATCTGACCCTTTCTGTTATCGGAGTGCCAAAGACGATTGATAATGATATCAATTTCGTGGAACAGTCTTTTGGTTTTGTAACGGCTGTTGACGAAGCAACCAAGGCTATTGCGGCAGCCCATACCGAAGCAGTTGGCATGAACAATGGTATTGGCATTGTCAAACTGATGGGACGTGAATCCGGTTTTATTGCAGCGCACGCAACGGTGTCTCTCAGCCTTGTTAACTTTGTGCTGGTACCGGAAGCAGAATTTGTTATGCATGGCGAGGGGGGCTTGCTTCCGGCATTGGAAGAACGGCTTATTCATCGTCACCATGCAGTTATTGTTGTGGCAGAAGGGGCAGGGCAGTATCTTATGCAGGAAACAGGACAAAAAGACAGTTCCGGCAATATTATTTTGCAGGATATCGGACTGTATCTGCAAAAGGAAATCAAGGCATATTTCAAAGAAAGAAATTTCCCTGTTGTTATTAAATATATTGACCCCAGCTATATGGTGCGCGCTGTGCCTGCCAATGCCGATGACCGTGTTTACTGCGGATTTTTAGGCCGTCTGGCTGTGGATGCGGGTATGAGCGGAAAAACAGAAATGGCAGTTTCAAAACTTATGGGACGTTATGTGCACCTGCCTTTTGAACTTGTCACCAGACAGCGCAGAAAACTTGATATTACTTCCCAGTATTGGCATTCTGTCCTTGCTGCAACAGGACAAAGCAAATTAAAAGGCATGCTTTAAAAAACAGGCACGGAAAGACAGGGTATGGATAAGAAAAATCTGGTAAAAATGAATGCATCAGCAGGTTCCGGAAAGACATTTACCTTGACGAACCGCTTTGTGGATTTGCTTTTTCAAAGCGATATCGGATACGGCGGTACTTCCGGCGCTGCAAAAAATACGGCGCAGTTTAATTTTTCCGAGCTCCTTGCCATTACCTTTACAAATCTTGCAGCTAACCAGATGAAAGAAAAGGTTATTGCAAAACTCAAGCAGTATGCCTTGAAAGAACTTTCGCTGACTGAGGCAAAATGTAACAGCCAAAAGGAATTGGACGAAAAATCAACCCGCGCCCACGGCATGCTTGAAAAAGTTTTTCAGCAGTACGGGGCGTTGAATATTCGCACTATTGACAGTTTTCTCAATCAAATTATAGGAGGATTTGCCCTGGAGCTCGGCTATCCTCCCCGCTTTGAAACGCGTTTTGATTCCGATGTATTTATAGACGAGTTATATACCCAATTATCTGAACTCAGTATTGCTCAGGAAAAAAATTGTGAAGCAGGGACGAAAAATTACGCTCCTCTTTTTCATGAGCTTTGCCGAAATAAATTTGATAATTCAAACTATGACAGTTTTTTTGCAAAAGCAGCCCTGCAGCAGCAAATTAGAAAGTTTGTCGAGTATTACATCGAATATAATTATATTTTGACAAGTGAAGAATTGGCAGAATTAGAAGAAAATTATAAAAAATTTAAAGATGAAAAAGATACGCGCCTGCAAAAACTTCTTGATTTGGCAAAAGAAATTGAAACGTGTATTGCGAAAAATTCGATAACTGTTGATTCTCGTTTTTTAAAAGCGTTAAAAGACATTGAAAATAAATTTGAGTCTGCCTATTTGAACAGGGACAGTTTTAAAGATGTCGTTACAAAAGCAAATAAAAGTGATTATACAGAAGCTGTCAAACCCTATGCAGAATTAAAGGAAAATATTAATAAGTATCTGGAAGTTCTGGCTCTTTATCATGAGTATTCCTTATTTCTTCCTGCGGCAAAACTTGCGGCAGAATTGTATGTCGAATTAGTGAGTTATGAAAAAGAAAATCAATGTTTGAATACAAAAAAAATGCCTCACATGATTGCAAGCCTGCTTGGGGAAGAGACGGGCAGTTTATCAAATCCGTTTTTACTGCAAAAAAAACAGGAAGGATCGCTTATTCCGGCTGCCTATTGTCGTTTGGGAACACGGCTGAAACATATTTTGTATGATGAATTTCAGGATACAAGCGTTGCCCAGTGGAATGCATTAAAAGATTTATCGAGTGAAGTTCTCGCCAATGCCGGTTCTGTATTTTTTGTAGGTGATGTAAAGCAGGCTATCTATGGCTGGCGGGGCGGCAGGGCAAGTTTATTTTCCGAAGCTCCGGCGCAATTAAAAAAACAGGCAATGGGTTTTGCTGATGATAATTTGCCTTGTAACTGGCGAAGCGCGGAATATATCGTTGCCTGGAATAATATTTTTTTTCAAAATTTGTTGGATGCGGAAACGAAAGATATTGCATTATTTTTCCCCAGTTCTGCCAAAGAAATTTTTCCTGAGGAATATATAAAAAAAACAAGAGATACTTTGCAGGAAAACTATAAACAGGTGCGGCAGGGAATTGCAAAAAAACGCTTGGCAAAAATGAAAAATAAGGGTGTGGTGGAAGTTCATACCCTTAAAGAATCCGATACGCTTTTTGATACGGCGGTACTGAGCCTGCTGCCGGAAATGGTGCGGAAATTGCATAAAAAGTATCATGATTACAGTAAGATAGCTATTTTAACTGTCAATAATAATCAAGCCTCTTGCGTTTCCCAGATTTTACTGGACCATGCCATTCCTGTTGTCAGTCAGGGAAGCCTCGGATTAAAAGAACACCCCGTTATTATTGAAGTTATTGCGTTCTTGCGCTTTTTGGATAATCCCCTGGATGAAAGCGCCTTTTGTCAGGTTCTTTTGAGCAGACATCTTTTGCCGCAGGCTTTTTATGAAGCGTGCTCCGCGCAGGAACTTTTCGGCTTTTTTGTCGGTTCGCGCAAAGGATTTTTATTTTCTGCCTTTCGTGAAACGTATAAGGATTTATGGAAAGATTATTTTCAGGTGCTTGTAGACGGCGCAAATCTTTTAACTGCCTACGATACGCTTTGTGAAGTGTATAACCGCATGGGAATTATGGAGAGAAACCCCAAAGCCGCTGTTTATTTGCTGCGTTTGAAAGAGCTGGCGTATCTGGCGGAAGAAAAAGGAATTGTTGACTTGCATGCTTTTTTAACATGGTGGGAAGAAAATGGGGAAAAGGAAAATGCGCCGCTTCCCGAGGGGGTAAAATCTGTTTCTGTTTTGACCATGCATAAATCAAAAGGCTTGGAATATGAGGCAGTTATCATTCCATGGCATAATTTCAGGATTGATGTCCAGGATGATATTTGTAAATTTAATATGCCGTTTGAAGATAAACTCTATCCTGTGTATGCAAAATTAAAAAAAGAATATGGCGCGCCCTATTATGAAGCCATAGCGGATAAGATAAAAGAATGTATCAATCTTCTTTATGTCGCATGGACAAGGGCTAAAGAAGAACTGCACATTTTTATCCCCATGGATTATGATTCATCGAAAAGAAAAAAAGACGGCACTTCCTATTATTTTATCAAAGCATTCCTTGAATATGTAAAAGAAGAACTGGCATTTATTCAGCAGGAACAGCAATATGTTTTTGAAGAGACAGAAGACTGTTTCCGTCTGGGAGAAGAAAGGACAGCCGTTGTTTCTGAAAAAACACTGCGCTCTTTGGAATATCTGTTTGCATTGAGCGAGGTTGAAAATATTGACAACTGTCTTTCTCAAAAACAAAGAGATGAACTTGCTTCCTTTTTAGAGGAATATATAGAAGAAAAGGAAGCAAATGAAAATGAGAAAAACAAAAGTGACGAGCCCCAAAAAACATCTGCCGGTGCAGTAAAAATTCCGCCTGAAGATGTTGTTTATGCGGCAAAAAGACTTTCCCGCGTTCTTTGCCCCGACAAAAAAGAGAAACAGGAAGCGGCTGTTTTTGATGCAGCAGTGTATTATGAAGAAAAGCCGTATAATCAGGAACATAGTATGGATTGGCTGCCGCAGCTGCGTATTTTCCGTTCTGATTTGGATGAGCTTATGGGGGCAAAGAAACTTTCTTCCAACAAACGGGGAACGCTTATTCATAAGAGTTTGGAATATCTTGTGTTTTCAGGAAATCTTGCAGAGGACTGCAAGCGTGCCGCCTTTGAAGCCATGAAATTTTTACCCTATGGGCGTTTTTCAGAGCAGGACAGCCTGAAAGAAGATTTCGCGCAAAATCAGGAAAAAACGCTGTATGGAGATGTTCTGAAAGATTTAACATGGTTTGCAGAATTGAAAGAGCCTTTCGGCGGTGCAAAGTTTTGGTTTGAATACGGTTATAAAGAACATTCTCTGACCAATGAAAACGGCGAGTTATTCCGCATTGACCTGCTGGTGGAAATTCCGGAAAAAATGCGCTGCAATTATCAGAATACTGCCTATATTGCTATTGACTATAAAACAGGCTATCCGGATGAAAGTTTGCCTGTACCTGATAATAAAAAGCAAATTTTGAATTATATTGATTTATTGACAAAAGCAACAGGAAAAAAGGCTGTTGGGGTGCTGGTCTATTTGGACAGAACAGAATGTTGTATCATTGAGAGTGAATAATAATGCGAAATTATTGCAAAAATTATCAGAGAGAGGGGAAAAATCCTTTTGCGGTTATTCCATGGAATGAGGATTTTCTTTATAAAATTCAGGAACTTGTTGATACGCTCATGGCAGAGCAGCATATTTCCATGCAGGATATTGTGCTTGTTTTTCCCAATGCACGACCCAAACGTTATTTGACAGCTCGGTATAAAAAATTGGCAAAAGAGAAAAAACAGGTCGGTATTTTGCCCCAAATGTATACCAATAAAGAATTTTACAAGCTTTGTTTACAGCATTTTGAGTGCGGACTGCCTTTGTTTTCTGAGCAGGAGCCATTAGATCGCTATGCGCAGTTACATGAAATTGTAAAAAGTGTTTTGCAGGATAATGAATATTTGCATTTTTCATCCAGCATGGACGTAAAAGGAGGACAGCGGGCTAAAAGCAATGCAGAAGCGTTGAAGGTGGCGAAGTTTTATTCCTGGGCGAAAAATCTTGATGAGCTTTTTGAAGAATGTTTTGAAAATTTGGTTTTGCCGCAGCGTATAGAATATGCGGAGGAAGTGCCTGATTTTGCAAAAAGTCTGCTGGAAGAAATTGAAGAAATTTTTGCGCGCTACATGCAGTCCATGCAGGAAAAAAGGCAGACAACGCCGGCATGCAGTCTTTTCAGAACGGCAAAATATGTGCAGGCGTATAGGGCATATCAAAGGGGCAAGGTTCCGGATAAAGACTTTCCCGCTCCATTAAATAACACGGATTATGAAACGTATTTTGCGGATTTTATGCCTTGGTTATTTCAAGGAAAATCTGTCATTTTTGCCGGTTTTGTCTATGCATCAAAAGCAGAAGAAGTAATTTTACGGTATTTTTGGGAGCATGGAGCCTGTATTTGTTTAAATACGGACAGTCGGTTGGCAACAAATATTTCCGCACTGCATTATTCCTGTGAAGACCATAAAAAATGGCTGCAAAAATGGCAGGCAGAGGCGGTTTTGCTCTGTGATGAAAAAGAAACAAAGCCTGTCATTAAATTCCTGCCAGCCTATGATTTTCATTCACAGCTGGAGGTTTTGAAAGAGGATATCCGCCCTTATCTTGGAACAAATGAAGAACGTGATGATTATTGCGCGGTCGTTTTGCCAAATCCTTCATTGCTTATGCCTGTACTGCATGAACTGCCGAATAAAAATGTCAATATTTCGTTGGGGTATCCTATTCAAAGAACGCTGTTATGGCAGTTTATTGTGCATATTTTTCATTTGCAGATAAATAAAAAAGAAGCGGCAGAAAATCAGTACAGCTACAAGGTTGAGGATTTACTCGCCCTTTTGCAGCACCCTTATACAAAAATGCTGCTGAGCTATAAGGATAAATCTGCTGAAGAGAAAGACAGCAGGCAGTATCTCTGCACAGAAGAAAATTTTGCAGCATGGCGCAGGGTGCTCTATTATGCTGAAAAAAAGCTCCAGGAAAAAAATGTCTATGCAGATTTTAAAGATTTTGTGGAAAACGATTTGTTTGACTTGGATAATAAGAATCTTCCGTATGAATTAGACAATAATATGGCGGATTTTGTCGATAATTTTTTTGAGCTTACTGTTTTTTCATGGGAGCAAACTGAAACGCTGCATGCTGTCGGTGCGCGCCTGAATGAGCTGATGAATTTCCTTATTCGGCACGGGCTCAGTGTGTGGTATCGTTTTCCGCTGGATAAGGAGGGGCTTGTGCGCTTCATGCAAAATACTATCCCCACGCTGATGGAAAATGGTTTTGCCCACAGTGAATTTCCGTTTCAAACGCTGTATGAAATCATGGAGCAATGCATTGCCGATGAACGTGTGCCTTTTGAAGCGGATCCCCTCATGGGATTGCAGGTGCTGGGTATGCTTGAAACCCGCTTACTGAGTTTTGAAAATCTTTTTATCATGGATTGCGTGGAAAGTGTTTTGCCTGCCGCACATACGCAAAGTTTATTAGTGCCTGATGTTTTGCGTCCTTTGCTTGGTTTGCCGGAAGGGCACAGCCGTGAATTTTTAATTGCGCATATTTTTTACAGGCTTATACATAGTGCGAAAAATGTTTATTTGTATTGGCAGGAAGGGGTGCAGTCATCAGAAATCCAAAGTTCCAAAAATATTCGTTCCCGCTTTATTGAAGAATTAATTTGGGAAAAAGAAAAAGCGCTGTTGGCAGAGGGAAAAGCGCAAAATCTGGAAGAGGCTGATAAAATAATTTTGCATGCTCCTTCCTGTAATCCTTTTGTTCCTGACAGACGAAAAAAACGCTGTATTGAAATAACTGACACTATTTTTTCAGCCCTTGAAAAAAGCATATGCAAAGAGAGCGAAAACAGCCGTAAAGGACTTTCTGCCAAAGGTTTGAACACCTATTTAAAATGCCCTGTGCGTTTTTATTATGAGTATCTGGCAAAAATTTCTGCGCCTGAAAAAAAAGAATCAGGAGATAATAAAACTGCTTTTGGCGATGAAATGCATAGACTTTTGAAAGAACAGCACCCCATAAATCGAATTATCACAAAAGATGAGCACGATAGGTTTGCCGAGCAGTTAGTACAGCAATTTTATCAAACATTTACTGCTGATACCTGGCAGAAATATTTTTCTGCGGACAGTTATTTTATGCTCCGCGAAACAGGAGACTTTTTCCTGAAAAAATATGTGAAGGAAATGCCGGAGCAAGTGGAAATTCTCGCTGCAGAACAAGTATTATCGCATGAATTAATGCATGATGCTTTTTGCCTGCCTGTCCATTTATATGGCAAAGCTGACAGAATTGATAAACGGGGTGATGAGTATTTTATTGTTGATTACAAAACTACACCCAGAAATAAAAAACAAATGCCCTTGTGGAAAAATGATGCCCTGCTGGAAGAACTTGGGGATATGAATAATGCATGGCAGAAAAAAAAGGCGGATATTTGTTTAGAAAAACTGTATGCAAATATGGAAGATATCCAGCTTCCATTTTATTTGTATTTGTTTGCTGAGGACCAAATCCGCAGCAGGAAAATTCTGGATGTGCATGCGCATATCAATGCGTCCTGGATTTTCTTAAGTGAACGGAAAGTTGAATGTGAATTGCCGCTTATTGATAAAAAATATGCGGGCAGTGAGGAAAAAATGTGGGATATGCTGGAAAACGTGCGTGAAAATTCCATGGATATTGTCCTCAATTTTATTCTCAATCACATGGCAAAGGAAAAAATATGGAAATGCAAAGAGGGAACGTATTGCGGCTATTGCCCCTATGCTGAATATTGCTAGAGCATTTCCGAAAATAGTTGCAACTTATTTTCCTTGG
>CAOMFZ010000001.1 GCA_948482415.1 uncultured Mailhella sp. | reverse complement strand
AATAACAGAGTTTAAAAAAAATTAAAAGTTAATTGACGACACTATCTAAAGTATTTCCGGTAAATCTTGAGAATTTTGCAGGGGAAAAACTTTATCTCTGCTGTCCATTTGTGTAAAGCTCGCTCACTCGCTAACGCAAACGACTTCGTCGCCTTCGGTGGCTGTAAAAGTTTCTTCCCTTGAAAAAGAATAACTCTGAATATTATCAGGAAATGCTCTAGTCGGTGTTTTATGCTAAAGCGTACAATAAAAAGCCCGTTATGAAGCAATCATAACGGGCTTTTTGGTATGAGAGAGTTTCAATAGATATTTTTATATTTTTTTGTGGAGAAGAAAAAGTAATAATCGAGAGATTGTTATACAACGCCGTGGGCGCCGGGTTTTTCAAAATCTTCCTCTTTCTTTTGCTGATTGATATACAAATCAATATTGCCAAATGCCATAAGGATTGGGCTGGCAACAAAGATTGAAGAATAAGAACCGACAATAATACCAATGAGCATGGTCAGGGCAAAGTCATTGATAACACTGCCGCCAAGTATATACAGGCTGAGGCAGGCTGCCAGTGTGGTAAGAGAAGTTATCAAGGTACGGGACAAGGTTTGGTTTGCGCTCAAATTGATAACTTCGCTGATTGTCGGCTTTACTTCCTGTTTTGCAACATTGGCAATATTTTCACGGATACGGTCGTAAATAACAATGGTATCGTTCAAAGAATAACCGACTAAGGTAAGCAGGGCTGCAATAACATTGAGGTCAATTTCTTTGCCGAATAAGGTCAGCAAACCAATGGTAATAAAGACGTCATGGACAAGGGAAAGGAGTACTCCGAGGGAATAGTTGAGTTTTACTTTCCACGCAAGCACCAGCGTGACCGCAAGGGCAAAGCAAATGGCGTACATTTTATTGAAAAGTACAATGCTGAAGTGGGTGGAGAGGAAATCCAAAATAAAGATAACGCCCCACAAAAGCACGGCAATGCCCGCAGCAGTAAACCAGTTATGTTCAAAACGTCCGGAAATATAGACAGTAATCAGCAAAATAGAGTAGAAAACCGCTTCCACTGCCATATCGCGAAGTTCTGAGCCAACTTTCGGACCAACCATTTCAAGGCGGGTTATTTCAACTTCATTGCCCTGAAAACTTTCCTGTAAAGCTGTGTTCAAATCTTGTCTTAAATTTCTGTGTCCGCTTTCAGAGGCACTGAAGCGCAGCAAATAATGGTGATTGTCTTCACCGATTTTCTGGACAATAAGTCCGGGCATTTCAATGCCTTTGAGTGCGCCTTTTACATCTTCATCGCTGACTTCATTTTTAAATTCAATCTGCACCATAACGCCGCCGGCAAAGTCAACGCCATAGTTTAAACCTTTGTTCACAATAATGGCGATCAAACCAATGATAATGAGCAGAGAAGTCAGCGCATAGGCAATTTTACGATAGCCGACGAAGTCAATATTAACAGTATCTTTTATAAGTTGAATAGGCATATGCTTCTCCTAAACGCTCAATTTCTTGTCCGGATTTTTGTTTGACCACCATTCAAAGCATGCGCGGCAGACAAAAACAGAAGTAAAAATTGAAGCCACAATACCGAGACTAAGCGTAATGGCAAATCCGCGGATTGGCCCCGTACCAAACTGGTACAAAATAATTGCGGCAATAATTGTTGTCAGGTTTGAGTCGATAATGGAAATACTTGCACGGTTGAAACCTGCATAAATGGCTTCTGCTGTGGTCATTCCGAGCCGCAGTTCTTCGCGTATGCGTTCAAAAATCAGCACATTTGCGTCAACTGCCATACCGATTGTCAGAACAACCCCCGCAATGCCGGGAAGGGTGAGGGTTGCGCCAAACATGGAAAGTCCTGCAAATAAAAGGGTCAGCGTTCCGCAAAGGAGAACATCGGCTACAAGCCCGGAAAAGCCATAGAATAAAGGCATCATGCCAAGAACAAGCAGTGCGCCCACTAAAGAAGCGGTGATACCGCTGTTAATGGATTCCTGCCCCAAAGAAGGACCGACTGTTCTTTCTTCTAAAATATTCACAGGAGCAGGCAGGGAACCGGCACGCAAAACAACAGCCAGGTCATTTGCCTCATCAGTGGTAAAGTCACCGCTGATGCTTGCTTCACCGCCGGCAATTCTGTCTTGGATAACAGGGGCGGAATACACTTCGCCGTCAAGCACAATGGCAAGGCGTTTCTTGATATTTTCGCCGGTAATTTTTTCAAAGGTCAGCGCACCCTGAGGGCTGAATTTCAAAGAAACATAGGCTGAGGCAAACTGGTCAAAAGCAGGGCGGGCATTGGCAATATCAGCACCTGTCAGGAGCACTTCATTGTCCAAAATAATGGTGGAATGTCCGCCTTTTTTATCCAGCATGGGGAAGCGGCTTGTGCCGGCAGGCAGAACCATACTGTTGGGGTTGATATCATCACGGACAAGTCTGAATTCAAGGTGTGCCGTTTGTCCGACAATTTGGATAGCACGGCTTGTATCCGTCAGTCCGGGCAGCTGTACCTGCACCTGATTGTTGGATTGTTTACGGATATCGGGTTCCGCAACCCCAAATTGGTCAATACGGTTTCTGATGGTGCGCACAACCTGGTCAAGGGTCATATTTTCCGCTTCTTTTCTTGCCATGTCATTCAGCACATATTTTAAACTTTGTCCTTCGGAAGAACCGGCATTATATGCATTTTCAGCAACAAGCTGTAAGTTTGGATACCACTTTTGGATAATATCTCTGATTTTGCTTACGTCACCGGCTTTTGGAACGATGATTTCAAGCTGTCCGTCAGTCATGCGCGGACGCAAAATATTGAGACCCTCGGAAATAACACGTTCACGCACACCTTGTCCGGTAATGGAAAGGGTGCTTTCCAGCGCTTTTTCAACATCAACACCGAGGGTTAAGTTCATGCCCCCTTTCAGGTCAAGTCCTAAATTGATACGCTGTTCGGGGAATATATCTTTTAAAAAACTGTTTCCTATAGCAGGAATATTGGGCAGTGCACAGTATAGACCTGCCAACAGCACGAAAATTGACAGGAATAAGCGAAAGGTAATTGATTTCATGGATTATCCCAAATTGAATTTTGGCTTTCAGGACAAATAAACCTCTCCCGAAAAGGAGAGGTAAATTTGCATTATTTATTTGGTTCGTCAGCAGAAACGCTTTCCAAATTTTTAGGATCATATGTTCCGCTTACATAGGAGCGGGGAGTACGAACTTTTGAGTCGCCAAGGTCAATGGTGAAAATGTCGCCGTTGATTTCAACAATACGGCCAAGCAATCCGCCGGAGGTAATAACATAGTCACCTTTTTTCAGTGCGTTGAGCATTTCTTTGTGTTGTTTTGCTCTTTTTTGTTGTGGACGGATTAAGAGGAAATAGAACACAACAAACATAAGAATAAGGGGAACAAATGAAGCGAACATTCCGCCGGCGTCACCGGCAGCGCCCGGATTTCCGGCAGCAGCATAAGCAATAGAGGTAAGCATTGAAGCCTCCAAAAAAAGAATTTACCAAAAACGGTATAAAAAAAATAATCATTCTTGATATTTTGGCAATATCAAAATGTATATAACGTATTTTTTTTATTAATGCATTAGTTATTTTTGGGAAAAAAATTTTTTGCCCTTTTGTGGTGATAGAAGTGAGCTTTCTTTATTTGCCAATGCAGAATTCTTCAAAAATGGCGTTAAATGTTTCGTCCACATTGCATAAGCCTGTGATATTTCCAAGATAATCAGCCGCACTTTCAAGGCGTATGGCTGTAATATCCGGGGGAAGAATGTCAATTTCCGTATGCAGAATGGCGAGCTCGTCATAGGCTTTTTGCAAAAGTCCTGCCTGTCTGCGGTTGGGAGCAATTTCATTTTGCTGTCTGTCGCTTGTCACCAGCATGGCATAAGCTTTTTGCGCCAAATCATCAATCGTATGGCGGAAATAGTCACTATGCTT
The DNA here is from genome assembly GCA_948482415.1 of uncultured Mailhella sp. Lineage (GTDB taxonomy): Bacteria > Desulfobacterota > Desulfovibrionia > Desulfovibrionales > Desulfovibrionaceae > Taurinivorans. Next base: position 38,812 of record CAOMFZ010000001.1, on the reverse strand, counting down.
TTTTTCACGAACTGAAAGGCAAAGAACAGGACAATCTGCTTTTTCTTCGAGAGCTGCAACGGCTTCTTGTGTCAGCGGGGCAAGGTCTGCCTTATTCCAGATACACAGTTTTTTTGTCTGCTTCGGAAGCAGGGAAAGTTCTGCCTGCATGTGGGTAAAGATTGCGTCTGCATCATTGCCGCATGTTTCGATAATAGCTTTGCCGTCAAAAACAAGAAAAACAATGTCTGCCTGTTCAATAAGGGCAAGACTGCGGCAAATGCCTTCTGCCTCAATGGGATTGATAGGGGAATTTTGCCCGGAAAGCGTATTATTTTTAATAGCGGCAATAATTTCTTTTGCGCGTTCTTCGTCAAAATAGATGCGCGTATTGGGGTAATGCTCCATAATCCACGCAATTTCGCGAAGTCCTGCCGTGTCGGTCAGGCGAATGGGCAAGCCCCTCAAGGAACTGGCTTCTTCCAGATAATCGCGGGTGGTGCCTGCCTGTTCGGTGACAATGGCGCGTTCTCTGCCTAAAAGAGCATTCATCAGACTTGATTTGCCCGCATTGACCTGCCCTGCCAGCACAACAAGCGCTCCTTCCTGCCATGGTTTTGCCCGTTCATAGGCATTGATGAGTGCTTGTATATCGTTTTGCAGTTTACCGGTAAGCGCATGAAATTCCTCATGGGGCAGGCACTCTCCCTCTTCTTCCGGAAAATCAATGGCAAGGCAAAGGCGGCGGCGTATATATTCAATTTGCGCGCGCAGTTCTTCAATGCGCTGTCCTAATTGTCCGTGCAGTTTGGCGGAAGCAAGCCGCAGACCCTCAACACTGGGAGCGGCAATAATTTCAGCCACAGCTTCAGCTTGGGATAAATCAATACGTCCGTTCAAAAATGCCCGTTTGGTAAATTCCCCTGCTTCTGCCTGACGAATGCCCAGAGAAAGAATGTACTCAAGCATGGTATGAAGTAAAACAGTACTGCCGTGGGCATGGATTTCTGCCACATCTTCGCCGGTGTAGGAATGGGGAGCAGGAAAATAGACGGCTAAAATTTCGTCTAAAATTTGCTCCTGTCCGTTTTCATTGAAAAGAAATGAGCCATAATGCATATAGCGGGGCTTGAGCTGAAAAAAAGTATGTTGTTTGGGACGAAAAACCGTGAGCAGGATATCTTTTGCTTTTTGCCCGGAAATTCTGATAACACCCAGTCCGCCTGCTGACGCACCGGTGGCAATGGCGGCAATAGTATCTTTTTTATTTATGGTATTAAGCATAATTATTTTTGCGGGTTTTTATTCATTAATTCTTCAACTCTGCCAAGGCAATAGCCTGTAATTTGCCCTTGTGCCACAAGGGTATTTTCCGTATCTGTGACTTTGACTTCATAGACAACCATTTTTGAGCCGCTTTTGAGAAGTTTTGCTTCTGCAAAAAGTTTGTCGCCAATCCCTTTATTTAAAAAAGAAATGGACGTTTGTGTGTTGACGCAAAAACGTCCGGCGGCATGACAGGCAGTTTCAAAACAAAGGTCGGCAAGGGAAAAAATTGCTCCGCCGTGGGCAATGGCAAGGGGGTTTTGATGCTTATCCGTAATGGGCATGGCACATTTTGCAAAATTGTCAGCAAAATCCAGTACTTCAATTTGGAAATATTTGCCGACAGCGTCTTCATTGCCAATAAGGTTCTGGAGTTCTTCTTTGGTGATTGTATTCATGGTATTTTTCCCAACTATAAATTATTCTTCAATTAAAAATTTTTCGTTTTCATCAGCATAGGCTTGCTCAAAATGTGCTTTATATTCCTTGTATCTTCCCTCAAATATGGCTTTTCTTGCACCGCGCACAAGGTCAAGGAAAAAGGTCAGATTATGCAGGGAGTTAAGCCTGAATGATAAAATTTCCTGACTGGTGTAGAGGTGGCGCAAATAAGCCTTGCTGAAAGTTCGGCAGGTATAGCAATTACAATGTTCATCAAGCGGGCTGTCGTCTTCGGCAAATTCTTTGCGCTTGATATTGATTTTGCCGTTATGGGTGTACAGTGTGCCGTTTCGTGCGTTTCGCGTAGGCAGAACACAGTCAAACATGTCCACACCGTTTTCAATGCCGTACAAAATATCAAGGGGAGTGCCAACGCCCATGAGATAACGGGGTTTTGTCTGCGGCAGAATTGGGTGCAGCTCACGAATGATTTTAACCATTTTATGTTTTGGTTCACCTACAGCCAGTCCGCCGATTGCATAGCCTTCCATGCCAATTTCCATGAGGGATTTTGCGCTCATTTCGCGCAAATGCGGATAGGTTTCGCCCTGCACAATGCCAAATAAAAGATTGCCGCGTGAATTTTGTCCGACAGCCATGTCATCGCAAGGCATTTCATTGACTAAATGAGAAGGATAGGCTTCACGGCAGCGCTTTGCCCAGGCAGTGCTCCGTTCCACAGCTTTGAGCGCGTCTTTTTCAGCTGCGCCGTAGCCGATACATTCGTCCAGCTGCATCATAATATCAGAATTAAGATTGCGCTGAATGGAAATAACTTTTTCAGGGGAAAAAATATGTTTGGAGCCGTCAAGGTGAGAGCGAAATTCCACATATTCATCGGTCATTTTGCGCAGGGAGCTCAGACTGAAAACCTGAAAGCCTCCGCTGTCAGTCAAAACAGGTTTATCCCAGCTGATAAATTTATGAAGACCGCCGCGGCGGGCAATGAGTTCATCATTGGGGCGCAAATACAGGTGATAGGTATTGCCTAAAATAATTTGCGCGCCGATATTCTCTAAGTCATCGGGAGCAATGGCTTTTACGCTGCCCACAGTGCCCACAGGCATAAAAATAGGCGTTTCAATGGCGCCATGGGCTGTCTGCAAAAGTCCTGCGCGTGCATTTTCGTCAGCGGCAAGGACGGTGAAATTACCAATCTGTTTTCTGTCTATATTTTTTCTTGTCATTTTTTTCTCGTTTTTCTTTTCTCTGTGCGTATGGTATAATAAAGCGCCTTTCTTGAAAAGAAAAAGTTTCAGCGCTTAAAAGAAAAAGGAAGCCTGTTTCCAGACTTCCTTTTTTCTGATTTTTACGAAAAATTACAGACTATAATCACCGCGATTAAATTTGTAAGTTTCGGTTACTGCCATAATTTCCAAATCATTAATCATGGCGTCAAGGGAAGAATCTTGTTCAGAAAGACTTGCATAGTTTTGACGTAAATCGTTTACACTTTGGTTAAACGCCGTGAGCCCCTGCCATGCCTGCTTCATATTAAAAGAAGCATTTTGGCTTTGTATACTTTGGGTATACAAATCAAGGCTTGAGAGGGAATTTTCAATTGCATTCAAGAGTGCCTGCCGAGGGTTTGCACTCATATCCTCTTCACTTGTACTCTGTACTTCAGAAACATTTTCTGTTTCTATCCCAATACTAAGGGCAGCAAGGTCAAGTGACGGAAGGGAAATTTCCTCATCATCTAAACGTGTTGCGTCTTGCTTTTGCATGGCACCTTGTAAAAGGTCTTCAAAAGCGGTGGAGCTGTCTGCACTCTTTGTTTTGACTGTTTGAGCCTGTTGTTGAGCGCGAAGAATTCTTTCTAATTCTGAGTTAATCTTCATGTTTCACTCCTTAAGGGCATTTCTTCATGAATTTGCCCTAACGCAGTCCATAGAAAAAACTATATGCCGAACCCGGCAAAAAGTATAGCTTTAAATCTGGTTGTCTTATCTTATGCAAAAGCCTTGCCAAAAAGTCTAGACTTTTTCTAGTATTTTGATTTTGTTTATTTTAAATTTTTAAGTGTGTATTTTTTGCCCATTTTGAGCTAGCAAAATTTTCCCTTTTAAAAAATATTTTTCTAATTTCTCATTTATAGCTTGTGCAGACGGAAAAAAATACCTATTATAAAGACAGGAAGTTTTTATAAACTTAAATCTTTGGAAAGGGGTTTATTATGGCATCTTTTAAGAAAATCGTATGTGCTTTAGATTTAGCAGAACACAGTAAGGAAGTTGCTTCTTATGCAACTATGCTTGCACAAATGTCAGGCGGAAGCGTAGTTGCTCTTTATGTAGCTCCTACCATGACACAGTATACCGGTTTCCATGTTCCGCCTAATTCTATCGATACTTTTGTGAGCGAAATTGTTGACGGCGCAAAAGCAACCATGGAACAATTCGTAAAAGAAAATTTTGCAGGGGTGAATGTCACTTCTGATGTTGTTATCGGATATGCTGCTGAAGAAATTTTAGCTTGCGCTGACAGAGAAAAAGCAGACCTTATCATTATGGGCACACACGGCAGAACCGGTATTGACCGTATGCTTTTTGGCTCAGTTGCTGAAAAGGTTGTTAAAAATTCAGTTATTCCTGTTTTGACAATTCGTCCTACTGAATAAGGATAAAAAATTAAACGCTGAGGGCTTTGGCATATTTTTGCCAAAGCTCTTTTTTCTATGGAATTTTATGGGGTTATGGCATTTATGAAAAGTGAATTACCAATTTGTGAACATATCAAATCTTTTGAGCCCTATGTGGCGGGCTTATCCATTGATGAAATTAAAGAAAAATATCAGTTAGCCCATGTTATCAAAATGGCAAGCAATGAAAATCCTTTTGGTTCTTCAAAACTTGCAAAGGAAAGCATGGTGCAGAATGTTGGTAATGCTTTTCGCTATCCTCAGGCAGGCAATCCCAGGCTTGTCAAAGCCATTGCAAATTATTATCAAAAAAAATATCCTTTTATCAGTGAAAAACAAATTTTTGCAGGCAATGGTTCCGATGAAATCATTGACCTTTTATTCCGCACATTGACTGTGCCGGGCAAGCATAATGCGGTGATGTTTAAGCCTTGTTTCGGTTTATATTCCACGCAGGCAAAAGTACAGAACTGTGAAATTCGCACTGCACCTTTGAAAGAAGATTTTAGTTTTGATTTTGAAGGGCTGCGGGCTTTGATTGATGAAAACACAGCCCTTTGTTTTGTGACAAGTCCTGACAATCCCAGCGGCCGCCTTGCTGACAGAAAGGAACTGCTTGCTTTTGCAAAGTCACTGCCTGAAACATGTTTGCTGGTTGTGGACGAGGCCTATATTGAATTTGCCGGCAAAGAAGAAGACTGCTCCATTATCGGTGAGCTGGCAAGTTTTGAAAATGTTGCCATTATGCGGACCTTTTCAAAAGTTTACGGACTTGCCGGCATGCGTATCGGGTATATTTTTGTGCCGGAAACGGTGGCAGATTATTTATGGCGTATTAGGCTGCCGTTTTCCATTAATATATTGGCACAGGAAGCAGCAGTCTGTGCTTTGCAGGACGAGGAATTCAAACAAAAAACAATCACCCACACCATGGCAGAGCGGGCGAATATGGCAAAGGCTTTGCAGGAGCTTGGCTGTAAAGTGTATCCTTCCCATTCCAATTTTATTATGTTTGAACCTGCCGTCTTGTCCGCAAAAGAAGTTTGTCAAAAGCTTTTGGAACGGGGCATTATTGTACGGGCTTTGGCAAGTTACGGGCTTTCTCATTTAGTGCGTGTTTCCATTGGCACTGCGGAAGAAAATACCATGTTTTTATCTGCTATGCGTGAACTTTTGGGCAAAGGAAATCTCATTGTGACCATTGACGGACCTGCCGGAGTGGGCAAAAGTACTTTGGCGAAAAAACTTGCCGCTTATTTGGGTATTGCCTATTTGGATACAGGGGCAATGTACCGCAGTCTGGGTTTGCGCGTGGGAGCCGGTGTGGCAGATTTGAGTGAGAGAAAAATGCAGGAAGAATTTGCCAAGTATTCTTATGCATTGAAAAAAGAAAATGAACAGTCTGTCCTCTATTTAAATGGTGAAAAAATCGGCGAAGAAATCCGCACGGAAAAAGCCGGCCGCTTGGCGTCCATTGTGGCAAAAATTCCTGAAGTGCGCAAAGCCCTGCAAAAATATCAGCGGGAAATCGGCAGTCAGACTGCTCTTGTGGCAGAGGGCAGGGATATGGGCACTGTTGTTTTTCCTCATGCACCGCTTAAATTTTTCCTTGATGCCCGTCCGGAAGTACGCGCAAAACGCCGTTATGATGAGCTTGTGCAAAAAGGGCAGGAAGCGGTATACGAAGATATTTTGCAAAATATTATTGCCCGTGATGCGCAGGACAGAAACAGAGCCGTTGATCCGCTGAAACCCCATGAAACTGCGATTATTGTCGATACGTCTGATTTGGATATTGACGGAGTCTTTCAAAAACTGGTCAGTTACTGTCCAAAAGCATAAGTGCATAGAAAGGCAAAAACACGGAGTAACCTATGCATATTAAAGTTCTTTCATTTGAAAAGGAACTTTTTGAAGCAAAGCTTATTCAAAGAGAACGACGCTTTTTCATTGAATTTACAGATAAAAACGTAAGCCTTGCTGATATTATGGCCGGGAATTATCACAGCGAATTTGCTCATACCAACAATACCGGCTCCATGATGGGGCTGATAAAAAAAGGCCGTTCTATTTTATTGTCACACGCGGGTAATCCTCATCGCAAACTTGCCTATACACTGGAAGCCATCAATTTAAACAAGGAAAATGAAAAGCCTTTGTGGCTTGGCGTCAATACGTCTGTGCCCAATCGTTTTTTGCACGAGCTTTTTTTGCTCAATGCCGAATATGACTATGCTTTGCTTCCCTTTGCCTGGGATTTTCAGCACATAAAAATGGAAGCAAAAAATGGTGAAAGCCGTCTTGATGCCTGCCTTTTTTCGGATAACGGCAAAAAGGCATGGGTGGAATGTAAAAATGTTTCCATGGTGGAATATGATGCGGCGTGTTTTCCCGATGCTGTGAGTGAAAGAGGGCAAAAACATCTGGAAACGCTTATGCGATTAAAGAGAGAGGGAGACAGGGCAGTCATGTTCTATGTGGTGCAGAGAACTGATGCTTCCTGTTTTATGCCTGCTGATTTTATTGACAGTATCTATGCAGAAAAATTGAAAAAAGCCTATGCCGGGGGAGTTGAAGTCTATGCCGTGCTTGCAGCTGTGCAAAAAGACGGAATTTATTTTGACGGCTATCTAAGACTTGCGCCTTGTTATTTTAAAGGATAATATAGAAAAAGAAATTTTGTTTATATGGGTATTGTGTGAAAAAAGTTTACTTTGTTCTTGTTGTTTTGCTTTGTTGTTTTTCTCTTTCTGCGAAAAATCTTTCTGCTCACCCTTTGGATTTTACTGTTTTACAGCTTGGTTCGCACCCGGAAAGTGCCACTATGGACAGTGTTTCGCATATTCTCATTGTCGGCGGCATACAAGGAGATGAACCCGGCGGTTTTTCAGCGGCGTCACTGCTTGGCACGCATTATACCTTTAAAAACGGCTATGTGACTATTATTCCCAATTTGAATTTTCTTTCCATTATTAAGAAAAATCGCGGCACTTCCGGGGATATGAACAGAAAGTTTGCAAAAATCAGTGAAAAAGACCCTGATTTTCGTGCTGTTCGGCGGGTGCAGGAGCTTATTCGTTCTCCTGAAGTGGATTTAATTTTAAATCTGCATGACGGCAGCGGGTTTTACAGCCCGACATATGTCAGTGACATGCAAAATCCAAAACGCTGGGGCAATTCTGTTATTATCGATCAGGAAGAATGCGGAGACATTCCTTTTGGGAATTTAGGGGAAATTGGGCGACGGGTTGTGGCTAAAGTTAATGATAATTTACTGGAAAAAGGACATTCCTATCATTTAAAAAATACTGAAACTGCCAAGGGTGACAAGGAAATGGAGAAATCTTTGACCTGGTTTGCCTTAGGGCAGGGAAAGCCCGCTTTTGGTATTGAAGCCACAAAAAATATCAATGTTGCCGGGCGGGTATATTATCATCTAAATGCCATTGAGGAATTTTTTAATGTGGCAGGTATTGAATTTTCCCGTGATTTTCCTTTGACCACAAAGGGTATTCATGACGCGCTGAATAAAAATATTTATCTTGGTTTTATGGATGGCCGCCTGATTTTGCCTTTGGATGATATCCGCCGTCCGCAGCTTGGGGTTTTTCCCATGCAAAAGAATTTTGCCAGAGGGGGAAACAGTCCTATTTTAGTAGCCTTGGCAGAAAAAAATCTCATGCAGGTCCATTACGGCAGCAACAGTGTTACCTCTTTTAAAGTGGAATGGCTTGAGCTTGATACGTCTTTGGACAGTATGGAAGTGGAACTTGACGGTAAAGTATACACCGCAAAATTCGGGGATATTTTGTCTGCCAAAAACTATGCGAAAGTTTTGCCGCAAAAAGGCTATCGCCTGAATGCCATTGGGGCTGTTGTGGGAAATGGTCCCCGCGGCGATGAAAGCAATATAAAAATTTATAAAAAAGCCTTTCAGGAACGTTTTTCTGTGGATAAATTCGGCAATCAATATCGGTTGGAAATATACAAGGGTGCAAAATATGCGGGAACATTTATTTTGAATTATTGCAAAACTGTTCCTGAAAATCCTGTATTTTCGCCTCTTGATTAACTATGCTGAAATAAAATTATAATTGATTTTAGTTCGTTATTGAATAAAGGTTGTTATGCAAAAAATTCCAGAACCATTAAAAATCCTTGTAGAGCAAATCGCCAGACTGCCGGGGCTTGGTCCCAAATCTGCCATGCGTGTGGCAATGACCTTGCTGAAATGGCCGGAAGCAGAAACCATGCGTCTTGGCAAAAATATTTATGAACTGCGGGGAAACCTGCATTTATGCGGAGAATGCGGGGCTCTCTCTGATGTTGACCCCTGTAATATTTGTTCTGACCCCATGCGCGCAGCAGATATGCTGTGTCTTGTTTCTGAATGGGACAGTATGCTGACCTTGGAAGAAGGCGGTTTTTATAAAGGAAAATACTTTATTTTAGGAGGCTTGCTGTCTCCGCTCGACAGCCGTTCCTATGAATATCTGGAAATGGACAGGCTCATGGCTCGTCTTGAAAAAGGGGAAGTCAAAGAACTTGTGCTTGCCTTGGGCGCAACAGCTGAGGCAGAAGCAACAGCCGTGTATGTTCGTGAAAAAGTGCTTGCCCGTTTTCCTGCCGTCAAAGTTACCCGTTTGGCACAGGGTATCCCGCTTGGCGCAGAAGTAAAATTTATGGATAAGGAAACCCTGCGTCAATCTTTGCAGTATCGCCAGGAAATATGACGTCATTGAGGAAATAAACTATGCGTAAATATTCTCCTTTACCGCTGATTGCATTGTTATTATTGAGCCATCTTGCGCTTTTCTTTATCTTTCGCCTTATTGTATTGTATTTTGTATATCCGCAGATCACAGACCATGCTGCCATTTATAACGGGCTGTATATTGGTTTGAAATTTGATATGCGCTATGCGGTTTTTCTCGTTCTTTTCCCTGCTTTATGCCTGCTTATTCCTTTTTTTGAGCGATTAATTGTCCGCAGCAGTTTTTTCCGTTCCTTTGTCTGCTCTGTGCAGACGCTTGTTTTCTTTCTCGTGCTTCTTGTCTATCTTGTTGATATTTGTGTTTATTTTTATTTAAATCAGCGTGTTGACCTGACGCTGCTGGATTTGCTCAAGGAAACAGATATTGGCTTTGCCATGGTTTGGCAGTCCTATCCTGTTGTGCGGATCAGCCTTGTTCTTTTGTGTATTATAACCGTGTATTACTGGTTTTGGAATAGAATCTACAGAAATCATGCTCCTGTTATCATTGGGCGCAAAAGCAATTTTACCTATACGCGCAAAAGCGGCACAATATCTTTGACTTATGCGATTTTCCTGCGTTTTTGCATGTTGATTTTGCTTTTTATTTTCGGCTATGGGCAAATAAGTTCCAACCTTTTTCCTCTGCGCTGGAGCAATGCGTATTTCAGCCTGGATAAAAATATTGCCCTTATTGCAATTAATCCCATGCAAAATTTGTATGATACAATAAAAGCTGTTGATTTTATTATACCTTCTGAAAAGTATGCCATTGAAGCCTATCCGCGCATGAAAGCGCTGCTGGATATCCCTGCACAAAATAAACCTGTTGATTTTTCACGGTATTATGCAGGAGAGAAGCCACAAAAACCATTAAATATTGTGATTATTATGATGGAATCCTGGACAAATCCTAAAGCCAGCCTTCCCCATGGTACAGGCGTAAAAAAGGAATTTGCACAGTATGCCGATATTCCGGAAAAGTATGCCATTGATCCAACACCTTTTGCCAGAGAATTAATGGAAAATTCGCTGTATTATCCTAATTTTTATGCCAATGCCCGTCCCACAACGCGGGGTATTTTGTCCACGCTCACAGGTATTGCTGATACAAACTTTTTGGCAACAGCCAGTTCCCGCAATCCCAAAATGGTGGATCAGCATCTTATTTTTAATGAATTTGACGGTTATGAACGCTATTATATGATAGGCGGAAGTGCCAACTGGGCAAATATTCGCGGTGTTTTTAAAAATAACATTGAAGGGCTGCAGCTCTTAGAAGAAAGTTTTTGGAAGGCTTCCAATACTGACGTATGGGGAATTTCTGATTTGGCACTTTTGAATGAAAGCATTGATGTGCTGAGTGCCGGCAAAAAGCCCTTTATTGCGTTTATCCAAACAGCGGGTTATCATAGACCTTTTACTATTCCTGATGATAATGAAGGTTTTGTTTATGCCCCCAGTCCCGGCAATGAAGCGTTGAAATTTTGGGGTTTCAGCAGCGAGCCGGAATATCAGGCTTTGCGCTTTGTAGACCATGTTTTGAGTAAGTTTTTTGAAAAGGCAAAACAAACAGCATGGTATGAGGATACTGTTTTTATTTTGTTCGGAGATCATGGTACAACAGAACATAATAATTTGATGAATAAATCCTATTTGTCAGCTTCTGCACAATGGTGGCATATTCCATTTTTTATTCACTGCCCCAAATATGTTCCCGCAGGCGTCAATCCTGCTCTCCATTCTCAGGCAGATATTTTTCCGACAGCTGCCATGCTTGCAGGCTTATCCTATTTAAATACAACGCTTGGAACTTCCATGCTGCAAAAATTGCCGGATAATATTTTTATTCCCAGAGAGTTTGAAATAATTGAAGAAAATGGTGAAGAACGCTTTGTGTATAATAAAAACCTTGACGATTTTTATAAAAACTATGTCTATATTGCTGCGGAAGAAGGCAGAAATTTGCTGTTAAAAGACACCTATGCGTATGTTTCCTCAATGACTGATAAAGAACATAAATTTGATGCTCTTTATGATATTTCCAAAGATGACAGCACAAATCTGACAGAGGAATTTCCTGAAAAAGCAAAAGAAATGCGGCAAATTTCAGATGATTATTACTATACATGCAAGTATTTAATCCTGCATAATCAAAAAAGCAGGTATCAAAATTAATCAGAATAAAAATATGCAAAGAGAGGGGAAGAAATTCCCCTTTTTTTGTCGCTTTTACAAGAATAGACAAAGGCAAAAAAAAAAGATATAGGTATAACAGTCATTGGAACAGTATTGTTGAATTTCACCCCAACTCATTTATTTCAAAGTAATTTTTAGCAAATTGAGGTGTATATGTATAAAATTGTCCTTATGGGACGCCCTAATGTGGGCAAATCAACCCTTTTTAATAGACTCATTCGCAGTAACCGCGCCATAACCCACGACAGGGCAGGCATAACCCGTGACAGAATGGAAGGAACTGTGCGCAGTAAATTCCACCGCCCTTTTATTCTTGTGGACACGGGCGGTATTACGCTTGACAGTCATTTTCAGGTGGCAGACGGTCCTGACGGCATTCGCGGTTTTGAAAAAGAAATTCTGCGTCAGGCGGAAGAAGCCATGCAGGAAGCCTGCGCCATTTGTCTGGTTGTGGACGGGCGTGAAGGGCGTATGCCTTTTGATGAACATATTGCCGCTTACCTGCGTAAGCTTGGAAAACCTGTTTTGCTTGTTGTGAATAAAGTTGACGGCATGGAAAGAGAAGAGTTTATGTGCGCTGATTTTCATGTGCTTGGTTTTCCGCTTGTGGCTGTTTCAGCTGAACATGGCAACCAAATTCGCTATCTGGAAAGTTTGCTGGTGGATTTGCTTCCGGAAGCGGCTGATTTTGACGAAGAAGAAATTATGCATGGTCTGCAGGAAGATGATGAAGCCATAGCTCAAAAGAAAGCGAAAAAAGCCGGTAAAAAAGCGCGTAAACAGGAAGAAGCTTTATCCGCAGAAAGCGAAGATATAGATTTTGAACTTGATTTTAATGACGTTAACCAAGAGGATTTTCTTGTTGATTTTGATGAAGCAGAACTTTTGCAGGCGAGCGCCGATGAAAATACAGAAGAAAACCCTGAACAGGAAAATGAAGCAATAAAAGAAATTGATGCCGCTGCGCCTAAAAAGAAAACAAAAAAGCAGGGACCTCTAAAAATTTGTCTGCTTGGCAGACCCAATGCAGGGAAGTCTTCTATTTTGAATGCCTTTGTGGGTAAAGAACGTATGATTGTCAGCGATGTGGCAGGCACAACCCGTGACAGTGTGGACGTTTCTCTTGTCTGGAATGATAAGACGTATATTTTTGTTGATACAGCAGGGGTTCGCCGCCGTTCCAAAATTACGGATACAGTAGAGCGCTTTTCAGTTAATTCTTCTTTGAAAAGCACGACAAAAGCAGATGTTATTTTGCTTGTTATTGACGCCCTGCAAGGTTTGACTGCACAGGATAAACGGCTTGTGGAACTCTTAGACGAGCGCAAAACGCCTTTTATTATTGTCCTCAATAAAATGGATTTAGTGCCGGCGCCTGAACGCAGGAAACTGCAAAAACAATTTTCTGAAACCCTGGCTTTTTGCCAGCATGTGCCTGTTATGCCCACATCAGCCAAAAACAGATACGGGCTGAAAATGCTTTTGCCCATGGCAGAACAAATAAAACAGGAATGCGGGGTTCGCGTCAGCACGGGGCAGCTCAATCGGGCAATGGATTTAGTGCTTACCAAGCATCAGCCTCCTGTTGTGCGCCGTGTTCGTCCAAAATTCTATTACCTGACCCAGGCTGAAAATGAACCGCCTACCTTTGTTTTTTTTGTCAATGATGCAGACAGGGTGGGAGAGTCTTATCTGCGGTATTTGGAAAAATCTCTGCGCCGCTTATTTTCCATTGAACATGCGCCTATGCGTGTCCATTTGCGTTCTTCCCATACAAAAAGCAGTGAAAAGCGCAGTCCAAAAAAGAAAAATGATATGCCTGAAATAAAGGAACAATCTCAATATATTGATGATAAACAAATAAAAGAGGAAAAGGCTGAAAAAGCAGAAAAAAAAGCAAGCGCAGGCAAAGCAAAAGCTAAGCCCAGCACAAGAACAACAGTAAAAGCTGCTTTGCGTAATCCTAATTCTCCGCAAAGCCGTTCGCTGAAAAAAGCATTAAAAAAGAAAAAATCTTCCTAAAGAGGTAGCTATATGAAAACACTTGACTGCAAAGGACTTGCCTGCCCTGAACCGGTACTGCGCACAAGAGAACTTATTGAAAAACAAAAGCCTGCTGAATTTATGGTCGTTGTGGATAATTCCACTGCGGTTGAAAATATCACCCGCTTTGTGAATAATAATGGCTATACTGTGGCAAAAGTACAGGAAAAAGAAAATCTTTTTGAATTACTTATCCAAAAAGTGGAAAGCACTATGGATGAGCAAAATACTGTGCCAAGCTTTGAAAAAACACATTTTTTTAAAGACGGTGAGCTTAATAAAAATCCCATGTTTGTGAAAAATGGGGAAACCTATGCTGATTATGTAAGTTACGATAAAAAAAGAAAAACTGTAATTTTGCTGGCAACGGATAAACTTGGACATGGAGATGATGAGCTTGGAGCAAAACTCATGGAAAATTTTCTTGCAACCCTCACAGAAATGGATATTTGGCAAATTATTATGGTCAATGGCGGTGTGCATTTGGCAACAAAAGAAGGAAAATGCCTTGAAAGCCTGAAAAAACTTGCAGCACAAGGCGTAAAAATCAATGTTTGCGGCACTTGCCTGAACCATTTTGGTTTGCTCGATGCAAAGAAAATCGGTGAAACAACCAATATGCTGGATATTGTGACAACGCTTGATTTGGCTGATAAAGTTATTAGACCATAAAAAAAAGACAGAAAACATAAAGAAGCCCCATTTATTGCTGTTTTTTCAATAAATGGGGCTTCTTTTATGCCAATAGCGCTTTGATACAGCCGAAACCGGAAATAATAATCAGCAGAATAATCACAAAACGCTTGAATTTGCGCTCATCAATGCGGTGATAAAATCTTGAGCCTATCCAAATACCAAGGGCAAGACAAGGAATATAACAAAGGGCTGTGAAAAGAATTTCAAGCGTCATAAGTCCTTTCATTGCCAAAATTGAAGACGCACAACAGTCTGTAAACAGAAAATAGGCAATGAGTGAAGCCCGTCCGACATTAGCTCCCGCAGGACTTGAAAAGAAAAGCAAAATAACAGGAGGCCCGCCATTGGCAGAAGCACCGTTGATGACCCCGGAAATGGTTCCGGTGCCCACGATTTCAAGAGCATTTAAATTGCGTTTCAAGGTATAGCCCCTCAGCATAATAAGGCTGAGAACAATAACAGTTATGTTAATAAGCACAGTCATGGGTGTTGGCGGAATAAGAATAAGGGAATAAACGCCAAGGGGGGTGCCGAGCGTACAGCCTAAACACAGCCATTTGATTGCTTTCCAGTCAACATGCTTCCAAACAAAGGGCAAGTGCAGAATGCTGGCAAGAATTTCCCAAAGAAAAATCAGCGACGTTGAAAGCAGCGGCGGCAGGAAAAAGGTCAGCGCCACAACAAGGGTCAGGGAAAAGCCAAAGCCACAGATTCCCCGCAGTACGCCGCCAAAAATAACCGCAAGTCCAATAAATATATATAAAAAAGGTGTCAGTTCCAGCATATAAGCACCCGATACTTTTTCCCTTTCTGCTCATTCCTCTTTAGCAAAAATAAAAATCCTTGTCCATATCTTCATTTCTTCAAGATTAAAAAGTCCTTGATTTTTTGCTGTTTTCCATATATATATATATATTTAAACTTTTTTATTTTACGCAAGAAGAAAGTTTGATTATGAGAAATGATTTAATAATCTGTAAATATTATAAGAGGATGAAAATGCGTGCTGACTATTCCATTGATATTATTATCCCTGTGTATAATGAAGAGCAGAATATTCCTGTATTATGTGAAAAACTTTTAGAATTAAATTTACCTTTTCATAAAATTATTCTTGTCAATGATGGAAGTTCAGACAGTTCTTTAGGTATTTGTAAAGAATTGCATGCAAAAAACAGTTTAATTGAATATATTTCTTTTTCCAGAAATTTTGGACATCAGGCAGCACTCAAAGCCGGGTATGATTATGCAGATGCGGATTGTGTCATTTCCATGGATGGGGATATGCAGCATCCTGTTGAGTTAATTGAAACATTAATAGCAAAATGGCGTGAAGGCTATGATGTTGTTAATACAATCAGAAGTGATAAAGAAGAGAAAAAAATATTCAAGAAATATAGTTCATTATATTACTATAGGTTATTATCATTAATTACGTCCGTTGATATAAAACAAGGAACTGCTGATTTTCGTTTATTAGATAAGAAAGTTGTTGATATATGCAAGAAACTTGGCGAAAATCCGATTTTCTGGCGAGGAATTATTCCATGGCTGGGTTTTAAGCAAACGTTTATTGGGTATACTCCTCAAAAAAGATTATACGGAACAAGTAAATATACTTTGAAAAAAATGATAAATCTTGCATGGAGCGGGATATCTTCATTTAGCTTATTACCTTTAAGAATTGCTACTTTTTTAGGTGTAATACAGATTTTTTTTAGTGCCTGTTATTTTATTTATATTCTTTTGATGTATTTATTGTCTAATGTGGAACCTGGTTGGTCATCAATAATGATTATTTTATTGCTAACGAGTGGTTTTCAAATGTGTTTTTTAGGAATTTTAGGGGAATATGTAGGAAAAATTTTTATATCAGAAAAAAATCGTCCTGCTTATATAGTGGAATCAAGTTCAATTGTTAAAGTGATAAATTTTGGAAAGTAAATTTTTATATTGCACTTTTTATAAAAGGATAAACTATGTTTCGTAATAAAGTTGTTATAACATTTTTTTCAGTTCTATTATTTATTTGCGGCTTATTTTTATTGTATACAAGTAATATAAATAAAACACTGTTTGTAGATATTTCTGCTGAGCATCCGTTTCTTATTGAAGATAATCAAGGAAAAGGTATGATTATCAAGAAAAACAGTGAAGAAAAGTATACTGTTTTATTGCCTTCAAACTTTTTTTATCAATCTAACACTATTTATATAAAAAATATAGATAATGAAAAAATAAATTTAAAATTGTATACTGAGCAAAAAAAAGATGGTGATAAAGAAATAGAGTTTTCGATTAATATAAAGAATATAAAAATAAATGGACAAAATTATAATAATAAAAAACAGACGGTCTGGTATGAACGGCCCTATATAGATACTGTTTCTGTCAATAAAGATGAAGTTGTTTCTTTTGGTTTAAAATATAAAACAAAATTGATACTGCGAAATATTTATATTCCTCAATTGGCATTGAGTATAGTTTTACTTTTAGCTTCTATTTTTTTGTTATGGAAATTTTATTATGGAGCAATAATAAAACTTTTTCAAAACATTTGTTTACACATTGAAAAATACGGTGAGTGGGATATGCTTATTATCCAGAAATACCGTGATATAGATGTAGTGTATAAAAAAACATTTTGGACTGTTTTTATTGTATTAAATCTTGTTTTTCTCTATTATAATATTCATTTTATTTGGGGTAATCACGATTGGGACTATGTTATGCATGGAATGTGGGGCGACATTATTCCGCCTGTTGTGCGGAAAAATGGTCGATTTTCTGCATATTGGATACAGCAATTTTTAGGGGGAAGATTCCTTCCTCTTATAACTGTTTCTTTTATGTTATTAGGATTTTCTTTAACAGGAATTTTATTGGCTCATTATTGGAAAGTGCAAAAAACATTTTTTAATTATCTCGTTATTTCATTAATTATTGTATTAAATCCATTAGTTGTTTACTGGATATATTTTGCAATTAATGTTGTTTCCAATTTATGGCTGCCTTCTATTATGATTTTAGCATTAATCTTATCAGAAAAAAAATCGCATGGTTATTTCTTCTTAGCATGTCTATTATTTCTTTTAGGTTTGGGCATATATCAACCAGCAGTTTCAACTATTATTGTCATTTTTCTTGGAAAAATTGTACTTACTTATTGTTTTGAAAAGCAATCTATAATTTTTTTATATCAAAAATTTAAAAGAACATTCGGCTGTGTCATAATAAGTTTAATCTTTTTTAGATTAGTGTTTTATATTTTATCAGTTTCAAATGTTCTATTGCCTTGTTATAATACTGATACAAAATTTTTAGGTGGTTCTTTTTCTTTATTTTATAAAATTGTAAGAGCAAGTTTTGAAAATTTGATTTTGACAGTGCCTTTTTATGATATAAATATCATTATCTTATTCTTTATGTTATGTTTTATTTCGTTTATTTCATTCTGCTTATATTATAAAAAAAGATACCAAATAAAATTTTTCCAACTATTTTTTATTATTATAGGATTATGTTTACTTCCTTTGGCTGCTAATACCGCAACTTTTATTTTGGGAAGAAATTTTGCATACGAAAGAGTCTTATTTTTTGGATATATTTTTCTTGGTGCTTTTTGGGTTGTAATGATTTTAAAAACAAAATTTATTTGGGCAAAAAATATATTAATTACATTTTTAATTGTTCTGATACCAATGAATATTTATAGGATCGTTGACGCTCAAAAGTTATGGAAAATGGAATTTGAATATCAAAATCGGATAATTGAGCGAGTTGTTGAAAATATATCTAATTCTCCTTATTGTTATCAAAATCAGTATAAAATTGTTTTTTTGGGGGAATATAAACCTTTTGTTTTGTCTTTTTATAAGGAACGGTTTGATTTTTTAGATTATTCATTTATTAGTACCTCTTCATTTGTGTACTGGGTTTTTCCTTCTGTTATTAAAATTTTTATTCCAAATTTTAAATGTGAACGTGTTCTTCAATTAAATTATGTTGGAATGAAAGAAAAAGAGACAAATAAAGCAATTATTGAGTTATTACCTTATTATGATTTATTAAAAAATATGAGATTGCTGCCTTCAATTAACGCTATTTTAGTCCAAGATAATTATATTTTTATTAATTTCGATGATGAGGTATTGCAAAAAGTACTTAAATCCATGGAAGAAATAAAATTGACTGAATTACAATAAGCTGCATTTTAATGTATACGGAAACAGCAAGTATGAAAATTGAGCGAATTATAAGGGTTATAAAAAAATATCGTTTAATTATTAAATTTGTGCTGGTTGGTGCTTGTAACACTCTTGTTTCATTTTTATTATTTGTATTATTTATCAAAATATTGGGAGAAGAAAGATATCAGGTGAGTTTGTTGGCTTCGTGGAGTCTCTCTTCTGTGATTTCTTTTACTATGCAAAAAGTTTTTGTTTTTCAGACAAAGGGAAACTGGCTGAAAGAGTATGTGAAGTGTTTAATGACCTGGGCAATAGGCTATTGCATAAATGCTGTTTCGTTGGAGCTCATTGTGCATTATGCAGGACTGCATGTTATTATCGGACAAATTATTGCAATTTTCTTGACGACAGTAAGTACTTTTCTTTTATTTAAATATTTTGCATTTAAACGTTGAGAATATAAATGAATTGATTTCTTTTGATTTTTTCCGTTGACTAAGCATTTATTTCTAATTTGTTATCGTTATCTTTTTATATATACAATAGTTATCAGTAATCCTTTGCAAATGAGGTGCAATAGAATAAAAAATAATTAATTTATTGATAAAAAACTAGCTTTTTTACATGAAATACTATATTAAAACAGAAAGTGCTCAGAGGGAGTTTGTTTATGTATACAAAAAAATATATTGATTCAATGAAGAAATGCAAAGAATGTTTGGTGCCAATGCCGGAATATACAATTTTAGCAAAAGCCATTTCCATTTTAGCGGAAGAAGCTGATTTCTTTGAGAAATATATCGGGAAAGAATGTCAATCCTGTGATAATCACTTCAAAAATCATCTCAAAGACTTTTTGGCTGTGCCTTTTGACAGTATTGCGGCTGATGACTGCATTGCTTTGTATGAAGATGTGGTCATGTTATTTCGTGAAAAGCAGCTGCGTTTAGGACTTGAAAGTTTGCAGGAAGATGAAATCAGTTTATTGAAAGATTTTGAAAAGCGGACAACAGATAAAAATTGTTTGGCATATCAATGGTACTATGAGAAATTACCGCTGAAAGTGGTCAGGGAAGTTTCAGAAGTTATGGTACATAAATACTAAAAATTATTAGCACAGGATGTGCGAACCTCGTAGAGCGAGCGAAACGAAAACCACGCTTTTCGTGAGCGAGCACCCGACTTAGGTTGCTAAAATTTCATTTTGCAACCACGCTGGGTACGAGAACCTTTAACATTCTGTAAGATTTATAACTCTTCGAG
This sequence comes from uncultured Mailhella sp., assembly GCA_948482415.1. GTDB lineage: Bacteria > Desulfobacterota > Desulfovibrionia > Desulfovibrionales > Desulfovibrionaceae > Taurinivorans. The sequence continues at coordinate 19,281 of CAOMFZ010000001.1, read as the reverse complement.
TTATCTAACAGAATGTAAAAGGAGCGAGTGTCAAGCAGGAGCTACCGAAGGCGGCAAAGCCGTTTGCGTTTGGTGAGCAAAGCGAACCAGTTACGCAAATAGACAGCAGAGATCGCTTGACTGAGCGTCATCTTAAGGTTGTTTCAGAAGTTATGGTACATAAATATTAAAAAAAAGGGCGAAAAGCCCTTTTTTTATATCGTCTGGAGCATCTCTAATAAATCTTGTTCTTTCACTTAGATGCACTTTTATATTAAAAAGTTTTGTAAAGGGGTGCAGGGGAAGAAACTTTTTCAGCTACCGGAATGGCGGCGTAGTCGTTTCTGTTAGGCGAAGAATGAGCCTTACAGAAATAGACAGCAGAGCTAAAGTTTTTCCCCTGCATAAAAAAGTCGCAAGATTTACCGGAAATGCTCTAGTATCAAATTTTATTTATCATTAAAATGGTCTTCGATTTCTACATCTTTAGGCAGCTGTATGGAAAAATGGCTTTTCGTGAGCTTAATATTTTCGTAAAATTTTGTAAATTCTATGGTGTTGAGATTGCCGAAAAAGTCCAGAACAACAATTTTTTGAATGTGTTTATCCTTTGTATTAATGGTAAGGGTCACTTCCACCATTTGCGGATTTGCTTCTATGGGGTAAAGGATAAATTCGGCGGTATTTTTTGTTTTGTCTTCGGAAATAAATTCCATTTCAAAATTATCTTCCAGCTTGGCTTGTCCCGTAATGACATTCAAAATTGCATGAGAAGTTTCCAGAACTTTGGGAGAATAGCGATACGCCAATTCCTCATCAGGCAAATAATTCCATACTTCTTTTTCATTGCAGACAATAAGTTCTTTGTCAGGGGCATTGGTTTCCCAGAAAATAAACGTTTGGGGCATAAATTCAATGGAGCCTGTCCGTTTTTGAGTGGTGTTGCTTTCACGGTGAAAAAGTTCCTGATTAAATTCTGCCTTAAAATTTTTCATATTTTGATAGCTTTGTTCCACATCATGCAAGAGGGAAACATTTGCAAAGGCAGGGAAAGAAAGACATAAAGAAAAAAGAAGCGTCAAAAGAAATTTTTTCATACTATTCCTAAAAAGAAGGCTGCCAGCGGGCAGCCTCCACTATAATTATTCTTCGTCGTCAAACTCGTCGTCATCAAGTCCAAAGCTTGAAGCAAGGATAGGTCCGAAATAAATAGCGGTATCGTCTAAATCTTCTTCAATTCTGAGGAGTTGATTGTATTTTGCAATACGGTCAGAGCGGGAAGCAGAACCGGTTTTGATTTGTCCGCCGTTGACAGCAACAGCAAGGTCAGCAATAAAGGTATCTTCTGTTTCGCCGGAACGGTGAGAAATAACGGTTGAATAGCCGGAACCTTTTGCAAGTTCAATGGTATCCATGGTTTCAGTCAAGGTACCGATTTGGTTTACTTTGATAAGGATTGCGTTTGCAATGCCGTCTTCAATGCCTTCACGCAAAATGTCAGGGTTGGTAACGAAAACGTCATCACCGACAAGCTGGATTTCTGCGCCGAGACGATCTGTCAAAAGTTTCCAGCCTTCACGGTCGCCTTCGTCCATACCGTCTTCAATGGAAATAAGCGGGTAGCGTTCCACAAAGCCTTCGAGCCAGCCGCACATTTCTTCGGAAGTGAGTTCCAAACCTTCGCCTTTGATATAGTATTTGCCGTTTTCATAAAATTCAGAAGCAGCAACGTCAATAGCAAGGGCAACTTCAGCACCCGGAATATAGCCGGCTTCTTCAATAGCTTCCATAAGGTAGCGGAATGCTTCATCATGGCTTTTGAAGTTTGGAGCAAAACCGCCTTCATCGCCCACAGCAGTGGAATAGCCGTCACGTTTCAAAATTGCTTTCAGGGTGTGGAAAACTTCAGCGCCGATACGAAGAGCGTCTTTGAAGGTTTCAGCGCCAAGAGGCATAATCATAAATTCCTGAATATCGAGGTTATTGGAAGCATGTGCACCGCCGTTGATAACGTTCATCATAGGTGCGGGCATAACTTTTGCGTTGATGCCGCCGATATATTGATAAAGAGGAATGCCCAGATATTCGGCAGCGGCTCTTGCGCAGGCAAGTGATACGCCGAGCATGGCATTGGCACCGAGACGGGATTTATTTTCAGTGCCGTCAAGGTCGATAAGGGTTGTGTCGATTTGTACCTGGCGCAGTGCGTCCATGCCAACGAGAGATTCTGCAATTTCACCATTGACAAAGTTTACAGCATTGGTCACGCCTTTGCCTTTGTAACGAGATTTATCTCCATCACGCATTTCAAGCGCTTCTCTTGAACCAGTTGAGGCACCGGAAGGGACAGCAGCTCTGCCGACAATACCTGATTCAAGACCAACTTCAACTTCAATCGTTGGATTACCACGAGAATCTAAAATTTCTCTTGCCCAAATAGAGGTAATAATGCTCATAAATGCTCCTTGTAAATGTATTGGTTAATGGAATATAGTTTAAGCCAAAAGAGAGCAAGACGCAAGGCGTAATCCCTCTAAAATTAAATCTTGTTGTATCACATTGATTTTACTGCTTAATTTTGAAATTTCTCCGGCATAGCCGCCTGTTGCAATAATCTGCAGCGGGTGAGGCAGCTGCCCGGCAAGTTTTTCGCATAGTCCGTCAGTCATAGCCGCGAAGCTGAAAATAAAGCCGTGGTTCATGCTTGTGACTGTGTTTTTGCCGATAAGCGGAACATCTTTATCAAAATTCAAACTGATGTGCGGAAGTTTTGCCGTACCCCCTGCAAGAGCGTTCAGGGAAGAATACAGTCCGGGGCAAATCAGCCCGCCGATATAATTCATATCCACGATGCAGTCAAAGGTTGTGGCAGTACCGTAATCAATGCAGATAATGCTTTTTGCGTCAGGATAGAGCATGCGGGAAGCGTATGCCCCCATGAGCCTGTCCGCGCCCACTTCCTGAGGATTGGCATAGTGATTATTGAGAGGAATGGGAAAATCAACGGGAAAAGTCTTGGGGCTAACAGATAAATATTTTTTGCATGCTTCAGAAAAAATTTTGGCAAGTTCCGGCACAACAGAACACAGTGCAATATTATCAATAGGTTCAATGTGATGAAAGCTGAGAAACTGGATAAGCGTCAGCCCCAGACTATCCGCTGTGTACAGGGATTTTGTAGGCAGGCTTATGGAAAAAGTAATATTGCGTTCATCGGCAATACCAAGTTTCATGGTGGTATTGCCAATGTCCGCAAGTAATATATGATTATTCATGTTCCGCAGTATCAGATGAGAGTTTTTTTGCAGAAATTTTGTGGATTTGTTTTGTATCTGCTTCAATAACCGTAAATTGCCAGTCACCGACAGTAAAGGTTTCGTTGACTACCGGAACATGCCCTGCCTGCAAACTCAAATAACCGCCGATAGTATCCACTTCATCGGATTCTATTTCTATTTCAATGTCATTCAAATCATCAAGCATGGTACGACCATGGAGCAAGTATTCATTATCATTGATTTTTTGGACATCTTCTTCTTTTGGTGCATCAAATTCATCTTCAATATCACCCACAATAATTTCCAAAAGGTCTTCAATGGTAATCAGTCCGCTTGTTCCGCCGTATTCGTCAACAACAATGGCAATATGGTTTTTCCGTGCACGAAATTCCTGTAACAGTTCCGCAGAACTTTTGGTTTCCGGAATGAAAAAAGGCGGACGTGCAATTTTTTCCACAGGTTCGGAAAAATCGTGCTTATCACCAACAATATAGGTGAGCAAATCTTTTGCGTATATGATGCCGATAATATTATCTTTTGTATCTTTGTAAACGGGAATCCGTGAGTGCCCGTTTTCCAGAATACATTCTGCTGCTTCTTTAATTGTGGCGTCATAGGTCAGACAGGTAATATCTGTGCGTGGGGTCATAATTTCCTGAACTTGTTTTTCACTGAGCTCCAAAACAGATAAAAGCATATTGCTTTCTTCAGCTTCAACATCGCCCTCTTCACGCGCATCCATAATAGCTTGTTCTAAATTATCGTCAGATTTACCAAAGAAATGGGTAATCTTATCCCACATAGAACGCTGCGAATCACCGTCCAAAATAAAACTCCTTTGTTATTGTTGATAAAAATGGCATTTCCCGCTGAAATGCTTTGTTTTATTTATAGCCTATTTTTCTTGTTCTGTCTAGTATGAGACAGTAGACAAAAAATACATGCGGGTAATATAATCAGGCAAAAATTTTGAGGTTGGCAGAAAGGAAATTCATCATAATGGTGTTTTCACTTTCGTTTTCTGTATAAAGCATAATATTGTCAAGGGCATAGATAGTGACAGGCATAAGCATATGTTTTTGTGTAGGAAGAAGAGGGGGCAAATCCAGTTCGGAAATGGTTTGTTCGCCAAAAACAACTAAAACCCGAGGACGGATTAAATCAATGGCAGACCAGAAAAAAGAATATTCCTGTTCTTTGGCAATTTCAGACTCGCCATTGGAATTTATCAGGCGGTAAGGCAGGAAAATGTGTGTGCCCTTTGGCAGGGCAAGCGTTTTAATGATTTGGCTGATAAGCTGTCTGCGTTCTGCACTGGGATTATCGGTAAATAAATCATATTCCAAACCGGCATAAGTCCAGATAATTTGCCGTGACAAATGCGTTGGCTTTTCAGAAGAAAATTTACAGTGTCTTTGGATTTGTTTCCAGCTTTCACTCCACCTGTTATAGGGTAAAATAGGCTGTTTGAGCGGATTTTTATCAAAGGCGCTGAGAGATTGTTCTTGTTCTTTTTTGACTTTTTTTTCTTGTTTTGCCTGAAGCAGAGAGAATTTCGCTTTATGAGGATTTGGTTTTTGCTCGGTATTTGTTTTAAATTGTTCGGCAGGACTTTGGATTGTCTGCGATAATGCAGCCGTATTCTGCTGTGAAATCTTTGGACTTGAATTTGTTGAATTTACTGAATTTGAAAGGGAAGCAAAAGTTTTAGGATTAGGATTTTTTTTAGGCGCGGAACTCAAGGCTTTTTTTTCTTCTTCTGAATTTACAAGAAGATAATGCAGTCCCTGAGACTGGAGATTTTGGATAAGGTAGGGATTTTGCATATTAAATACTATCTAAGTAGGATAATAAATCCCATGCTAAGTCAGCTTTGGACATGGTTCCCCATGCTTCTTCAATGCCGTTTTTGTCCGCAACATACACTTTATTAGTCGCTTTGCCCATGGCTTCAGAAAGGAAATTGCCCACAATAATATCGCAGTTTTTACTGTTCAGTTTTTGGCGCACAGCGTTAGCCAGTTCATCAATTTCTGTACCTGATTCAGCACTAAAGCCCATGAGTTTTTGCTGTGGGTTTTTGATTTGTCCGATACTTTTTAAAATATCCCGATTAGGACTGAAATGGATGTCAAAACCATTGCTGTGATTTTCTTTTTTAAATTTTTTGGATTGGAAAAAGCTTGAGTCATCTTCTTCGGTTATGCCTGCTTCAGGTTTGAAGTCTGCCACAGCCGCGGTAAAAATGCCGTAATCCATGGCAAGCCATAATTCATGGCATTTTTCATACATGTCATCAGCACTGGTTACAGGAAAAACATGCATGCGCATATCTTCAGGCAAATACTGGCTGTTTGGACCAGCCACAACATAAACTTCTGCACCTCTCAGCCAAGCTGTAATGGCAAGGGCGGTTCCCATGCTTCCGGTGGAATTATTTGTCCAAATGCGCACAGCGTCCCATTTTTCAGCTGTAGGTCCCAGCGTGATGAGGATTTTTTTACCGTATAAATCCTGTTCTGTGAGCAAGGCAAGCGTGTCATAATAAATTTTTTCAAGCCGTGCCAGTCTGCCCTGTCCTTCCTCTTTGCAGGCAACAATGCCATTTTCCGGTTCAGTCATGAAAAAGCCCCGTTCCAGCAAGGTTTCAACATTGGCGCTGGTGGCTGGATTTGCCCACATTTTTGGGTTCATGGCAGGTGCAAGCAGAACAGGTCCGTCAAAGGCAAGTGTCTGGCAGGCAAGCATTTCATCGCCAAGCCCGTGTGCAAGCCTTGCAATGGTTGTTGCACTCACCGGAGCAATTACCATGGCATCAGCAAGCTGACCCGGTTCTAAATGGTCAAAGGGCATTTCTCCCTGAAAAAGCTGTCTGTAAACTTTATTTGCGCCAAGGGCTTCAAAACTCAAGGCTTGGATAAATTTTTCAGCGGACGGAGTCAGGGTCACGCTGACATGAATACTGCATTTTAAAAATGCCCGCATGAGCTCAAGGCTTTTATAGGCAGCAACAGAGCCGCATACTCCTAAATGAATATGTTTTTGGGCGAGTTTTTTATAATGCAGTAATTCGGACATAGGTATCTCTTATTCGGAAAAAACGGAATTTGCGCCAAAATCGTTGAAATTATCATTGATTGGAGCGGATTGGAAAGCCGGGGTATCACCGAAATTAAAGGGGTCATTGCCCTGGGCAGGCAGGGAAAAATTATTGAGATGGTTGACAACCCAAACCTGCATAGTGGTATTGAAGGTTCCTGCTTCAATAAAAATAACTAAATATCTTGAATCTTTTTGATAAAGCTGCAAAGTTTTTTCACCTTGTACGGAGCCGATTAAAGACCAGCTTTGAGAGGTGAGATTTTGTACCATGTGAGCAGCCAGATTACTTGCTTCCATATTGCCTTTAAAGTTTTCACGGCCAAGTTTTTCGCCTGTGGAATTAACCGTTGTCAGGCTGTTTTTCGGATCCGGTTCCATGAGCATGGGAATAGGCACTTCCGGGAATTGACTTGTATAAACATTGCTTACCGTTGTGCTGGCTGCGGGGGTGCTGCTGCCGGAAGTATTCATATCAAAACACGCAGTAAGCAAAAGGAAACTGGCAAATAAAAGAAATTTTTTCATAGGAACTCCTTATTTTTTTTATTAATATCCTGTTTTCATAAATGGTGCAATATAATTTAATATCGCCAGAATTTTGGCATAAAGAGCAGCAAAATGGTAAAAATTTCCAGACGTCCGTAAATCATGAGAAAGGAAAGCACAGTTAAATCAAAGTCATTGAAAATGCTGAAATTATTGGTGGGGCCAAGCATGCCGAGAGCAGGACCGATATTGGAAATACAGCTGATGGTAGCTGAAAAGCTTGTTTCTAAATCAAGAAACGGCGTCGTCAAAAAGAACGTGCCAAGGGCAATGCTTATGATATAGAGAGCAAAAAAAGTAAGCACACTTTTTATCGCCGCATCATCAAGGGAATTGCCGTTTATTTTTACGCGTTCAATGGCACGGGGGTGGCTCAGGCGATTGAGTTCGTTTTTAATGAGCTTAAAAATAATCATGACGCGCATAAATTTCATACCGCCGGAAGTGGACGCTGCACAGCCTCCGCAAATAATGGATACAAGGATAATAAGGTGCGTAAAAAGAGGCCATTGCATATAATCGGCAGTGACAAAACCACTGGAAGTCATCAGGCTGACCAGCTGAAAGGCTGCGTCGCGCAGCGCCCGTTCCATGGTATAAATACTTTTTTCATGATGCAGGAGATACTGGGCGTGGGTATCCGTAAAATAAAGACAAACAGCAATGAGGAATATGCCGACAAAGAGATATAAGGTATAGCAAAGCCATTCTTCGTTTCTGAAATAGGCTTTGATACCGTCATGCAAAAAGAGAAAATGCAGGGTAAAGTTGACACTTCCCAAATACATAAAAAATACCATTGTCCATTGCGTAACAGGACCAAAGGCGGCAACAGATTCATTTTTTGTAGAAAAACCGCCAGTTGAAAGCGTGGACAGGGAATGGGTCAAAGCGTCAAAAAAGGAAAGACCCTGCAAATATAAAATTCCAATCAGGGTAAGGGTGAGAACCAAATAAATAGTCCATAAGGAACGGGCAGTATCAATCATTTTAGGGGCAACTTTATCTTTGTTGACTCCCGGAGTTTCTGCCTTATACAGCTGCATGCCGCCTGCGCCGATAATGGGCAGCAGGGCAAGAGAAAAGACAATAATTCCCATTCCGCCAATCCATTGGGTAAAGCTTCGCCAAAATAAAATTCCCTTTGGCAAAATTTCCACATCAGGGAATATGCTTCCGCCCGTGGTACTTAGCCCGGAGGCTGATTCAAAAAGACTTTTGGCAAAGGAAATTTCGGTAATATAATAATAGGGCAGAGCACAGATAAAGGAAGCAAAAATCCAGCAGAGCCCTACAATGGCAACGCCGTCGCGGGTGGTGAGCTGAATTTTTTCACCATTCTGCGGTTTACTGACAAGAGCAAGAATAATTCCGCCGGAAAGAGTGGCAAAAAAGCATTTAATAAAAAGGCTGAGCGTTTTATCTTCGTTGTAAATGAATGAAACAATGCTTGGAAAAAGCAAAAAAAGTGCAAGACATATGGTCAGTAAACCTAAAATGAAGAATATGTTTTTTAATTGCATGCCTGCACCGTTTTTGTTTTATTTTTCTAATTCAATTTTCAAATGTTCGGCAAGTCTTTCGTCATGCTGCGGGAGTGCGCCTGCTTTTTGGAAATGTTCTTTTGCGAGCTCTTCCTTGTCCAGCTGATAGCGGTAGAGCATACCCAGTGAATAGTGCAGTTCTGCGGAATCCTGCAAAGACAGCGCGCGCTCCCATTGTTCGGCAGTTTGTTCATACTGGGAATTTTGCGCAAGCACCTGCCCGTAAAGGAATGGAAGTATGGCATTATTGGGAGCAGAAATAATGCCTTTTTGCAGGAGCATTTCTGCTCCTTTTATTTCATTGTGGGCTAAAAATATTTCTGTAACGGACGTAAGGGCTGTTTCGTCAGCGGGATTTTCCTGCAGCGCGGCAAGCGTGTGTTCAAGGTGTTTGTTGAGCTTTTCATCGCCGTGCCCTTTGATATGAGCAATGGCTTTTTCGACAGGGTCAGCAGGAGTTACACCCATTTGGGCAGATTGTTCCTGATTTTGCTGTTCTTGTTTTTGCTTTTCCATAGCTTCGAGCATTTCTTTAGGAAATGCCTTGCCCTTGGGCATGGCGGGCATAGTTTGCTGAGCCGCCGGCGCAGATTTTTGCAAGTCTTCGATACTCATGCCTTTTTCCTGCATGGCTTTGAGCATGGCAGGAGGAATATTTTCAGAAAGCATGGTATTAGCCCCGAGGCTTGGCGCATTCATTTCCTGATTTTGCGTATTCTTTTGGGTCTGTTCTTTTTCCGATGCAGGCTGAAAAGCTGTTTTTATTTCATTATTGGAACGCTGTATTCCTGCCGTCTGCACGGGTTTATTTTTTTCAATATAAAAATTCACGCAGACAAAGAGCATGGAAACAATGCCAAGACCGCTTATTGCTAAAATAAGTTTTTTCAAATTCATGGGAACTCCGATTATTTGTCAAACTGTTCTGAAAGTATTTGTATTTGTTTTTCAATTTTATGCTGTTTTTGGGAAAGAAGAAAAAAATACAGGGCAAAGCCAAGCCAAATTGCAATATTTGCACAAACCAATGAATAGAGAGCACTCATAAAAAATCCTTATTCCTGTTCTTCTGCATAAAGAAGTTTTGTTTTTATTGTTTCAAGTTTTAATTCCTGCAATAATTGCCGCCGTCTGTAGTTTACCAGCCAAAACCATAAGAAAACAAAAGAAAGCACGCAAAAAACAATGGTGTGCACCATTTCCGGTTCAAGTCCCGTGCCGCCGGAATGAAAGACAGCAGGATGAATAGAGCGCCAAAGCCGTGTGGCTAAAAAGACAAGCGGTACATCTAAAAAACCAATAATGGCAATGACGGCGCAGATATTATTTTTTTGTTCCTTAGGCATGGGCATGCTTCTGACAATAAGATAGGACGCAAAAATAAACCATAAAATAAGGGCAGTGGTCAATTTTGGGTCCCATGTCCACCATACGCCCCAGGAGTGTTTGCCCCAAAGACTGCCGGTAATCAGGGTCAGGGTTGCGAGCAAAAAGCCGACTTCGGCATTGGCATGGCTCAAGATATTGAAGCACTGTTCTTTTTTGAAAAGATAGAAGCCACCGAACAACGCCGCAAAGAAAAAGCTGACAAATGCCCACCATGCCACAGGCAGATGATAATAAAATATTTTTTGAGCCAGCCCAAGGGTTTGTTCCATGGGGGCATAGAAATAGATAAGGTATTGTGAAATAACGGCGGAAAGTATAACACCTGCGGCAAGGCAAAGGGAAAAGAATTTTTTCATTTTATTCACCATGATAGAGATAGGGGAAAAGGATTAAGCTCACTGCACTGAAAATACAGTCAAAGGCAAGGGCAATGCCAAGCCACTGGAAGATTTGGGCAGTATCTGCAAAGGAATGCTGCAGATCGAGCAGTCCGACTGAACATAAAGAAATAGCAGATAATAAAAGCGGAATCAACAAAGGAAAAAGGATAATGCTGAGCAGTGATTCTTTGCCGGATTGCCCTGCACATAAAGCGCCAAGCAAACTTCCGCAGGCGCATATGCCGATGTCTGTCAGGAAAATTCCTAAGAGAGAGTATAGGAAATATTCTCCCAAGTGTTGGGATAAGAATACAAAAACGGCAGGAATAAAAAGAAGCTGGGAAGCGAAAAGAAGGAGAATGCCTGCTAAAAATTTACCGAGCCAAATTGTCTGGACAGGGCAGGGCAAAAGCTGCAAACCTGCTTTAGCTCCGTTTTGTTCTTCGAGGGCGTAAAGCATTTGAAAAATCAGCACCTGACAAAATATGGAAGCAAGCCAAAACATGGCGGCAGCAGAATGGGGAGAAAGCACTTCACCTGCCTGCTGGGAAAGGCTGAACAGAAAAATAAGCAGTAAACCCAACAAAAGGGCTTGGCATAAGCCTGCGCTTCTGCCTAAAATAATGGTTAAATCTTTTTTTGCCAGAAGAAAAGCTGTTTTTATCATGCTGTTTCTCCCTGCAATTTTGTCAGTGTTATTTGCTGTTTTTCAATATGGAGAATATGGGTTGCAAATTCCATATCCTTCTGCGGATTATGGCTCACCCATAAAATGCAGGCGTTTTGCGCCTGAAATTCCTGAATAACACTGTAAAAAAGTTCCTGAGATTCTTTGTCAAGTCCTGTCCCCGGCTCGTCCAAAAGCAAAAGACGCGGCTCCTGCAAAATAATTCGGGCAATATTCAGACGCTGTGCCATACCGCGTGAAAAAATTCCTGCCCGGTCATGGCTGAATTTATCTAAGAAAACTTTTTTGAGCACAGTTAAAACAGCTTGTTCGGAAATATTTTTCTGAAATGCCTTTGCCCAAAAATATAAATTTTCATAGGCGGATAAATGGGGATAAATAAAAGTTTGGTGCCCTAAATACCCTATTTCTTCTTTTTCTGCCGCGCAGGAAATTTTCCCGTGGCTGGGCTTCGTCAGTTCTGCCGCCATTTTTAAAAGCGTAGATTTACCGGAACCGTTTTTTCCTGTAATCAGTATTGTTTGAGCAGGATATAAGCAAAGACTTACGTTTTTGTAAAGTAAACGTAAGTCATACATTTTGCTGATATTTTCAAAGGTTAGTACAGGTGTGTCCATGATTATTTCGGTGCTGTTTTTTTGCGCCGTCTGAAAGCGTACACCGTAATAAAAGGTGCAAGACTCATAACTGTTCCGCCAATCCACAGCCAGTTAACAAGCGGGTGGACTGATAAACGCATGACAGCGCGTGTTTTTTCATCAAGTCCCAGAAAAGTGGCATAAAATTCTTTGCCAAGGGAGAAAATCGTGCTTGCTTCAGCATAGGCATTTTGCGGGAAACTTGCATAAATACGGCGCTGTGCCTGGGTTATGCCCACTTCTTTGCCGTCCTGCATGACCAGAAGTTCTGCTTCCAAAAATTCGTATCGTCCGCTTTGTTCACGTCCTTCATAAAGTTCATTGAGTTTTACGGTAAAAGTATCTATTTGCAGTTCCTGACCTTTTTCAAGAGCAACTTCCTGCTCGATTTTATAAGGACCGGAAAATGCAACGCCCAGTGCCATAATTGCAAAACTGACATGCACAAGAACCGGAGAAAGTTTATACACAGCGTACTTAAGTTCTGCAAAATACAGTGCCCAGCTCACCATGCAGGCAATGGACAGGCTTGCAGCAATGAGCGCTGTCGGATTTTTTACCGCAAAGAACAGCCAGAAAACGCCCATGAAGACAATAAACGTTACCAGTACCACAAGAAAATATTTGGTATTGCTGAATTTTTGCTGCCATGAAATCCAGGGCGCAAAGGCTGCAAGGGCAAGAATAACCGTGAGCAGAGGAAGAATAATGCTGTTATAAAAATTCGCCTGCAAACCTACAGGATTATTGGACCACAATTTACTGATGACAGGCCAGAGCGTTGCAAATCCAATAATTATGCTGATAGTAATGAGCACCACACAGGCAGAAAGCAAAAAGCCTTCTCTGGTTTCAAGTCCGTTAAATGCTGAGCCTCTGTTTTGCATTTGGAGAATAACAGCAAAAATAATTATGGCTGAAATAATGACAAACCATAAAAGCATGGGACCTACGCCGCCGGAGCCGAAAGCATGGACAGAATCAACCACATTGCCGCGTACAAGCCATGTGGCGAAAAATGCGGAAATGCAGGTCAGAGCCATAAACAGGGTATGGAGACGGTGTGCTTTTTTTCTGTATTGCTCAATAAAACCAAAGTGCAGCGCAGCTGTGCCGAAGAACCAGGGTATTGTGGATGCGTTTTCCACAGGGTCCCATGCCCAGTAACCGCCCCAGCCCAGTTCCATATATGCCCACCACGCACCCAGCACAATGCCGGCGGTAAGGAGCAGCCATGCAATCAAAATAAGGGGTTTTGTACATATATGCCATGCTGTTTCTGCATATTCTGAAAGTGCTTCATCTTTTCTGCCGCTTTGTGAAAGTGCTTGCGCAAGGGCAAGACAGGCAGGAATAGTAAAACCGCCATAGCCCAAAAGCAAAAGCGGGGGGTGAAAAATCATGCCGGGGTTTTGTAAAAGCGGATTTAATCCCCGTCCGTTGGCAGGGGCAGGACTTAGTACTTCAAAAGGATTATTATGTGTTGTTAAAAGAACGCCAAAAAAGGCTATTATACTGAAATAAAAGAGTAAATACCATATTCTTGTTTCAAGGCTCAGACTTTTGTAGGCTTCTGTACTTTGGAAGTATGCACCGCACAAAACAAGGCATAAAGCCCAAAAAAGCAGAGAGCCTGCCTGTCCGCCCCAAAAAGCAGTCAGGCGGTAAAAAAGCGGCAGAGAAAGGTCGCTGTAGTCATGGACATATTTTATACTGAAATCATAGCTCCAAAAACCGAAAAAGAGTATGCAGGACGCAATCACATAACAAAGGGTGATAATGGTATTAATGTTTTCCAACAGCCCGATATTATAGGTTTTTTCTCTGGCAAGCTGAACAATACAATAAAGCGATCCCGCTGCGGCAAGGGCAAGGGAAAGCATCATAAGAACATTGGCTAATGGTGTCATAATCTGTGTACAATCCGTTAAATACGCGTTAAGCGTTTTTTTCTCTGTTTTCTTTCTGGTATTTGGAGGGGCATTTGGTCATAAGTGTTTTTGCTGTAAAAACAGCGTCCTGCATGGAACCTTCAATAATGACTTCAGAGCCGTTAGTAAAGGTATCAGGCACAACACCTTTATAATTAACCTGAATAGTTTGGGCTTTATTTTCGTAATCTTCAAGAATAAAGCTTGCACCCAAGCCGTCCTGAGGGCGTTCAATGCTGTTGTTGGCAACAGTGCCGAAAATTCTGGCAGAAAGGGGCGTTTGCGCTTTTTCTTGAGCTAATGCTTCGGAAACATTGAGAAAATAGACACTGTTTGCGGAAACACCGGAATAAACCATATATCCAATACCCACAGCAAAGAGGAGAAAAGCAATTTTAAAAACCGGGAATGATTTTTTTGTCATATGAACCCTTTTTATATTTTTATGCGTTTTTTCGTGATTATTCATCTTGTACCAAGATGTTTAATTACTATATAATAAAATGAATTTATACGCAAGTAGGAATTATTCTCATTAAGAAAATTACAGAATAAACATGGCGTCGCCATAGGAAAAGAAACGGTATTCACTTTCTACTGCATGCCTATAGGCCTGCATGATGTTATCATAGCCGGCAAATGCAGCCACCAGCATAATCAGCGAAGATTTTGGCAAATGGAAATTGGTAATCAGACCGTTTACAATATGAAATGGCTTTCCCGGATAAATAAAAATATTGGTGTAGCCAAAACAGCCATGGGCAGGAAAGGGTGTATTTTCCTGTAAGTCGCTTTCTTCATTGCAGAAAAATATTGCTGAAGGCTCACTTTTCGCTTGTAAAAAAGCCTGTGCCATGCCCTCAAGACTGCGCGTGCTGGTGGTGCCGACAGCAATAACAGGACGGTTTTCAGCCTTTGCTTTGTTGATGGCTGCGGCTGTTTGGGCAGGAATTTCCACATATTCAGAATGCATGGCATGACTGCGGATATCGTCTTCACGCACAGGGCTGAACGTTCCGTATCCAACGTGCAGCGTCACTTCTTCCCATCTGCAGCCTTTTGCCTGCAATTTTTGCTGGATTTCCGGAGTGAAATGCAAGCCGGCAGTAGGGGCGGCAATGGAGCCAATATGATTTTCCTTTGCATAAACCGTTTGATAGCGGGCAATATCGTTTTCCTGCACGCCATGTTCCCTTTTGATATAAGGGGGCAGCGGCAGTTCGCCGTATTTTTTAAGCAAAGGAATAAGGCTGTTCTTATAGGCTGCGTCCACAATATGCCTGCCAAAGTCGCGGCGTTCCAAAACAGTGATGTCCATTTCAGGAAATTGCAGGGTTTCGCCCATTTTGACACGTTTGGCGCCTTTAAGCAGCACTTCGGTGCGGGCAAGGCAGTTTTCACCATTTTTTTGGGCTTTTTTATCAATAAGCGGGGCAGGTTCTAAAAAAAGCATTTCTATTTTGCTTCCGCTTTGTCTGTGTCCCTGGATACGGGCAGGTATTACTTTGGAATTATTGGCAATAATCAGGGCATTTTTCGGAATGAGATTAACAATATTTTCAAAGGTATAATCCGTGTATTTGCCGGATTTTCGTTCAAGAAAAAGCAGGCGGGAATTTTGGCGCTTTTCGGCAGGACACTGGGCAATGCGCTCTTCGGGTAAAAAATAATCGTAACTCTCTAAAAGAAAAAGGTTTTTATCGTTCATATGTATTAAAGAATATATTTGGTTATAAGGAAAAAGAACACAGGGACAAGCAATGAGGGCAAAAGATTAAGGGTTTTGCAGTCCTTTATCTGCAAAATGCTCAGTCCGGAAGCCGCAATGAGAATGCCGCCTACAAGGGAAAGCTCATTCAATAAATCTCCCTGCAAAAATCCGGAAAGGCTGAGTGCCCCGACATAGAGGGAACCTTGCCAGAGAAAAAGTACGACAGCAGCCAGCATAATGCCATAGCCATAGGCAGAGGAAAGCACAATGGATGTAATAAAATCAAGGGTGGCATTTGTATACAGAAAAGTATTGTTGCCATTGAGCGCACTTTCGACAGGACCTAAAATAGAAAGGGTGCCAATGCAGAAAATCAGAATGGCTGTGGAAAGTCCTTTGCCTAAATGCCCGTGTCCTGATCGTGCGGCAAGCCTGTGAAAATTGTCATCGATATTTAACCAGGTGCCGAGAGCAGAACCAAGGGCAAGACTGACAATAAAAAGAACAGGATAGTGCGTTTTGGGCATATTGTGCACAACAGCATTAATCCCAATAAAAAGGGCAGCTAAGCCCATGGCAACAAAAAGACAATCCTGGATTTTTTCAGGCAAGGCTTTTTTGACAGTTCCTCCAATAAGTGAACCGGCAATAATTCCGCCGACATTTGCCAGTGTTCCGAGCATATAACCCTCTTGTTTATTTGAAAAAAGAAAGAGTAGAAAAAAGCAGGTGAAAAATCAAGAAAAAAAATGCAGACAAAAAAGCAAAGAAAAAGAAAAAATAAAGAAAGTTAAAGACGGAGTAAAAGGAGATGACAAAGTAAAGGGAGATATTGAAAAAAAATATGCTGTGAAAAATAGTTTTTTAATTAAGCTTCCTGACCGCGCTTTCTGTTTGCCATGACTTGGAAAACCCAGTTGGATAAGGGCGGAATACCGTTATCATCAGGAATACTGTTCCAAGTGCTGTAATTTTCCAGATATGCCCAGCGGATAAATCGTATTCCCATGGAGAACCAGTCAGGATTTTGGGTATTTTGGGTATATCGTCTGACAGTAGATAAAATTGAAAGGCACAGCGGAGATTTGTTGGCATAAGGAAAAATTGCCGTGAGCAAAATTTTAGAGCCCTCTTTGAGCTGCTTTGCAATAGGTGTTTCGGTGCTGATTAAAAAGAGCATACCGCCTGTTGAAATATCCACGATGTCAAAATTTTCATCTTGAATGGCAGTCCATTGCATTTGATCACCGCTGTCAGATTGGCTTTCTGCCCAAATTTTGAGGTTTGGAATTTCACGTTTGGTAATAGGAATACGCACACAGGTACGGCGCTGTGAATGTCCAATATAATGAGGAACGGCAACATCAATAAAGAATAAACCATTGTGAACGAAATTGTTTTTTATGGCACTGATGAAATTGCAGGGAACTTGTTTTCCCTCTTTTTCTGTATAGAAAAGCAAAGAAGCTTCGGCATTCTGCGGAAGTTTTATTTCATGTTTTATTTGGATAAAAAGGCGGACAATGGATTTATTATGGTCAATACAATAGGCGCGAACCTGGTGTATAGTCTTCCCTTCGCTGATAATATCAACAAAAATCTGTGTCTTATGGGCTTGTGCAAAGCTGAGCATATTATGAATATTTTTCATGCTTTGCTCAGAGATGGAAGCGACCATTTTATTAAAAGATGTAGTTGCCATACTTCAAATATTATTTAACTCTCAAGAAAAGTCAAGAGATTACAAATTTTATTTTTCCATATTCTCCGTCGTATCCGTAAATTTTTTGGACACTTTTTGCCCGCGTGGCATGGACAGCCTTTGCAAGAGGAACATTAATTTCTGCTATTTGCTGTATCGGCACATTTTGCAAAATATCCAGTTCTGAACCCAATAAATTAATTAATTTTTCATAGTGGGCATGAATTTGTTTGCTTTTCACACCACGCTGCAGCAGCTCGGACAGAATTTCCTTAAGAGGAATGCAGGATTCAAACTGCTGCTTAGTGAGAAGCGGAGTTTCTCTGTCTGCCAGTTCTTTTACTCTGTTTAGAACGCCAATGGTCAGGGGCTTGCCGCAGACAGGGCAGATATTGTGATGTCTTTTACTTTCTTCCGGGAGAAAATAAATATTGCAGTTTCTGTGCCCGTCAGCAAAATATTTACCCTCTTCCGGATAAAATTCCACCGTGCCGTAAAATAAATTATTTTTCTTTTTGAAAGCGCCAAACAGGCTTTGATAGGTGGGGGCGGCATGAAAAATATTGACTTCCCGTCCGAGATTTTCACCTGAATGGGCGTCAGAATTGGAAATAAGCGTGCAGCTGTCAAGATGAGACCAAAGTCTGTTCATGGGCGGGTCAGAAGAAAGTCCTGTCTCCAAGGCAAAAATTTCCGGGGTTAAATCCTCAAAACATTCTTCAAGGCTGTTAAAACCGGATTTGGAACCAAAAACAGAAAACCACGGTGTCCAGATATGGGCAGGAATAAGATAGTTTTGCAGTTCGGAATGTTGCGCTGCTGAGAGGATAATTTCCAATAAAATTTTTGCATCAAGCCCCAGAACAGGGCGGCCGTCAGCAGTTAAATTGCCGATTTTTGCCAGTTTTGCATTGATTTTTTTAGCGGCGTCAATGGTGGGAACAAAGATAATCTGGTGATTTTTTCGGGTGACGCCATTTTTTTTATAAATACAGCTGACTTCACCCTGTAAAATAAATTGGGGCTGAAAACGAACTTCGTCTGCATGGATATTGGTTTGCTCTAAAATATCGCGGGGTGTAACGGGATTTTTTAATTGATAAAAACCGGTATGTTCGTTATAATGAAGCTGGTCTGAAATTTCTTCAAGCCATTTGGGGTGGGTGATGTCACCTGTGCCAAGAAGCTGAATACCTTTTATACAGGCGAAACTTGCAAGGTTTCTCAATGTGAGATTTTTTGAAGTTGCCCGTGAAAATCTGGAATGTATGTGCAAATCAGCTCTAAACATGTTTTGACCTGAAAGAATATTTGTCGTACTATAAAACGGTATGTATACTTTTGCAATACTATTTTTGAGGACATATGGATTTTTATCAGCCGGAAGGAAGTTACCGTTTCAGTTCAGATGCGCTGAGTTTAGCGCGCTATGCCTGCAATTTCATTGTGGAGGAACTGCAAAGGAAAAAGCCGCAGAAAAAGCCTTTTGAGCCTTATCTAATTATGGATATTGGCTGTGGCTGCGGGGTTATCGGGATACTTGTTTTGCAGTTTTTTAAGGAATTGTATCCTGAATTTTATCCTTATTTGAAAATTATCGGCATAGAAAAAGAAGAAGAACTCTGTCAGGCAGCTAAATATAATGCCCGCATTTTTGAGCACGAACAAAATTATTTTGCTTTGCAGGCTGATATTTCGCAAAAGGAAAGTGTCGGGCTTGTGCAGAAATTTGCCCTTGAAACAGCCTTGCTTGAGAAGCTTCCTTTTATACAGAAACAAGACGGAGGGGTGGCTAAAAATCCGCGTATTTTTGATCTTGTGGTGACCAATCCCCCCTGGTATAGGGCAGAAAGCAAGCTCCACAGTGTTTTTGCATTGAGAAACAACGCTTTATTTGGTGATGAAAATGTGTTAAATATGTTTTTCGCGTTTGGGGAAAAATTTTTGAAAAAGTATGCATCGCTGATGACAGTTGCCAAAACTGCCTGTTATATGGATTTTATGCAGGCTATGCCTGAAAAAATTCAGCCGGTTGCCATGCAGCCTGTTTATAAGTCTTTGCAAAATAAAGCAGTTTTCTTTGTTTTACAGGGAAAATTCCAAAGCAAAGCAGTTTTTGAAATTTTAGCGCCGACATGCTTATAACATCAAAAGGAAAAAATATGAGTTTGGAAAAATACCGGAAAATTGTTGCCATACCTCGTTTACATGAAGAGTTTATCCACAATGAAACAGATATTGCTCATATTATGGTGCTTGACCCCACGGGGCAAAGTGAAAAAGCCTATGCTGCCGAACCTTCATTTTTCTGGAATAAAGAGTATGCTCAGCAGTATTTAAAGGATTTGCAGGCAGATACCGTGCAGTTGGCGAAAGAAAAAAATACCTCTTTG